>NZ_CBCRZX010000004.1:105650-135595 GCF_965137155.1 Stackebrandtia soli | reverse complement strand
CGGGCATCGTCGGTTGTGCGGTCTACAGGCGTGCCTCCACCGGCTGCGACTCGCACGGTGGTCCCTCGGTGTACCGGAGGACCCCATCGGTCAGGTCGATGACGGCCGAGAAGGCCGTGTGGATGCGTTGTGGCTCAGGCAGTTCCATGTCCGGGTGACGACACAGCGCGAAGCTGCCGCCCTCGTGGTCGCGCAGGGCGGTCTCCACCGCGTCCATCGACAGCGGACGAGTCGCGGCCAGCAACGTCTCCAGGCGTTCCTGACGCCGGAACGTCGTCGCGGGCCAGGTACGCCACGTCTCCTTGACGCCCAAGGCGTCCGGGTCGAGGAAGTGGTTCGCGTGCACCAGCGTCGCGTCGGGGGCGCAGGGGATGCGCCGCGATCCGACCGGCGAGGTCTCGACGTCGACGATTCCCTCGGACGCCGACCCGATCACGTAGTTGGCCGAACAGGACGGCGCGTCGAGGCTCGCGTGCGCCACGGCCTCCTTCAACGTCGACGAGCCCAGGATTCGGCTCGTGCGCAGGTGATACGGCATCCCGCCGAGCCGCCAGTCGTCGGCGTCACAGCCAAGGCCGTTGACGCACAGCCCGATGCCCGCGCTGTTGACGCCGATCTTCGGACCGGCGATGCCCGCCTCGGTGTACGCGAGGACGGACACGTCATTGTCGCGCCAGGTCAACAGCGCGCCCGCGACACCGGGGAACCAGTCCCAGTTCTGCCCGATCCATCGCTTGCCGTCGTCGGTGACACCCGCTTCGGCGCCGAAACCGGTGCATTCGGACGGCGGCGTCGTGCCGGCCGCGCTCCAGGCGCTGTACAGCAGCTCGAAACGCGCGTTGAGCATCACGATGTCCTCAAGCGACTGCTCGCTGCCCTCCGCGATTCCCTCCATCGCCGCGCGATACTCGGGATCGAGGCGGGTGAACACGCTCAGGTACAGCTCGACGCGTTCGGCGATCTCCGCCGGTGTGAGCCCCGCGTCGTCGGCGAGGCGCCCCCGGTAAAGATCGACGTTCGCGGCGATCCGATCGTGGAGTTCACGCCCGTGCGTCAACCCGCGCTCGTGAGCGGTTCCGGTCAGTGTGATCACAGGTAGCTCGGCCATGGGCCCAGCCTGCCACGCGTGGACCGCGACGGCAATCGTGTTGGCGTCACTGCACGAGCGCGCGGGTCACTTCGTCGAAGTTGTTCGTCCACCACTTGACGAGCGCGGTCTGATCCGGCAACAGGTGATCGCACGCGTTATTGCGGCGCATGTAGTGCCACTCGATGACCCAGTTGTCGCACAGGCGCTCCCACCACAGGCGGTGCAGTGCGATCGCCATCTCCTGCGAGCCGAGATCGAAGACGTCGCGGTACCCGGCGATGTACTGCGCGGCCCGGGGCAGATCGACGCCGCGTTCGTCGCCGTACGCGAAGAAGAACGCCATCGAACGCATGAGTTCCTTGCTGAACGGCCCGACGCGCAATCGGTCCCAGTCGAGGAAGGCCTGCACCCGGTCGTCGGGTCCGAACAGGACGTTGTGCGGGTGGAGGTCCCCATGCAGGTATCCGGCGGCCATCACCAGGATGTCCGGGGGACGGCGCTGAGCGAGGTTCGTCAGCATCGCGCGTTTCATGCGGAGCGTGGTTTCGGCCTCGACGTCGAAGTCGGTTCCGCCGCGCCGGGAGTCGATCAGGTCGAGCAGCCGGTCGACCCTCCGCAACGCCGATTCGGCGGGCACGGACGGCTGATAGTACGGCTGTTGCGGAGTCGGAGCGGCCTGCCGCAGCGTCAAGTGGATGTTGCCGAGCAGTCGACCGAGGTCGCGGCACCGCTCCGGCGACAGCGCCAGCCCCGACCGGTGTTTGCCGAGCAGCCATGGGAACACCCCGAACTCGTGGCCTTCGACCATGACCGTGTCCGTGCCGTGCACACTCGGCACCGGTAGGACGACCGGCACCCCCGCCTGCGCCAACGCCCGCAGCACCCGGAACTGAAACGCCAGTTGGGCGCCCCGAACATCGAGGAACAGCTTCAGCATGAAGGAGCCCGAGTCGGTCTCGACTCGCCAACTGCGGTTCATCAACCCGGTTGGAACCCGCGTGACGGAACGAATAGGACCCAGCCGCCAGTAGGGCAGTACGGTGGAGGGTGCGGGCGCGGACGTAGTAACCACGCCACCAACCTATAGATGCCGTGCCGCCAACCGGCAACTCACCCACGGCACCATCACAATCACCGGTATCCGTCCGGGTTGGACACGGGACGGTGTCGACGACGTTTCCCGGCGTCGCTGTGGAGGAGTTCTCCCTGGCACGAACGAGGGAGTCAGATATTGACACGAACCCATACAGTCGCGGACATGAGTTACCAGACCCCACCACAGATGACCACGCCCTACCAGAAGCAGCAGATCGACATCGCAGCCGGAACCGCGTTCAAGGTCGGCTTCTTCGGCGCCTTCGGCGCCATGTGCGCAGCCCTCATCATCTCCATCTTCTTCGCCATCCTCGGCCTTCTGCTGGGTGCCAGCATGTTCCAGATGCTCACCGGCGTCTGATCCACCGTGGCGCGAGGGCGGCGGGCCACACCCGCCGCCTCGATCCACCATGGTCGCCCCGTCGGACGTGCGTGACGAGCTGGCCTAACCGCCTGCCGAATCGGTCACCCAGGGATACTCTGGACACATGACCGGCCACCACAGAGATCGCGAGTCGACCGACGAATCGAGCAATCCGGGCATCCCGGTTCAATCGATCCGACCCCAGGTGGCGGGCTTGCCCGAACGGGCCAACACCGCGCCCGGTGTGGTCGGCGAGATCGCTTACGACGCCCTGCGCGCGGAGCTCGGATCCTTGCGCTGGCCCGGCCAGCGGTCCGCGGGCCGCCGCGAACCCGACCGTCCGATCGTCGCCCGCGTCGCGGTCGTGACACGATGCGCCGAGTTGGACCTGCCTGTCCCGTCCGCGTCGACCCTGTCGGTCGAGTCCGAGCAGATCGACGCCGACACGATCACCTTCGTCCTCGTGGGCAACGATCTGCGGGCCACCGTCGTCATGCCGAGACATCGTCTGGACGGCACGAAGATCACGGTCACCCTAACGCGTATCGTTCCCCAGCAATCGGACCCGCTCGGCCGTTGACCGCCTACTCTGTGCTTCGATGAACGCCATGGCCTCCACGACCGAACTCATGCCCTTGTGGACATCGGTGTCCGCCGGATTCACCCCCGCCGAGATCACCGGCCGCTGCCGGGGCGCTCGATCGTGGTTGTACCTGGCGGTTCTCGCCTACGCCCACGGAGACGATGCGCTCGCGGCCTCCGCCTCGGAACGAGCGGCCGACATGGACGGCGCCGACACCGTCGCGCGCGCCGCCGCCGAATACCTGAGCCGGGTCGACCGGCAGGGACGCGGTGAGGTCTATACGCGCCCCGACGCCTTCGCCGCGTTCATTCGCGGCGGCGGGAACGTCGCCCTGTACCGCGAACTCAGCTCCTACCTGCGGGAACGATACGAGACGTTGACGCCGCAACGGGTCCTCGACATCGGAAGCGGGGACGGCCTGGCGCTCCTGCCCGCCGTCACGGGGCTCGGGATCGCGGTCGACGCGGTTGAGCCGTCCCCCGCTCTGGCGGCGACGCTCGCCGAGCGGCTGACGGCCGAGGGAATCGATCATCGAGTGTGGACGATGACGGTCGAGGCCGCGATGGCGGACGCCGAGGTCGACGCGGTTCGGGTGGCGCAGTCGACGTTCTGTCTCCACAATCTCGCGCCAGAGGCACGCGCGGCGACCCTGCGCTGGTTGCGATCGCGGGCGGACCGGCTGTTCATCGCCGAGTTCGACATCGCGGCGGAGCCCGCGCCGACTCCCGGCTGGTTCACGACGGTCGTCGAACGCTACGAACGCGGCCTCGCCGAGTACGCCGACGGCGGGGCGCTCGTCGCCGAAGGCTTCCTGATGCCGGTGATGTTCGGCTACTTCGATTCCGGTGTCGACCACTATGAACAGACGGCGGCGGCCTGGTCGACGGAGCTCGCGGCGGCGGGCTTCACCCACCGCGAGACGACCCGCCTGTACGACTACTGGTGGGCCCCCGCCGTCGTGATCGAGGCCTCCTGAACCACGGAATCCCTTTCGACGGGTACCGGGCGACTCGCGAACGGGCGCGGAGCGCCCCCGCCGTCCACTTGACGCGCGCTCGTGACACGGATGGCGTTGAGGCCCGGTGGGTCGGCCGTCTCGGGGCGCCGCCGATGCTCTGCCGCCCACGCCCATCGCCACGGACGCGAGTGAGCTCGGTGTTAAGCCGGGGTGAGGCCATGCGGCCGCGCATTGACGGGCGTATATGTGACGTGCACCATGTTGGGGTCAAGCCGTCCTCGTACGGCTCATCCATGATGGAGGTACATCCCATGTCGATATCTTCCCGCCGCGCCTTCCTCGCGGCGGCCGTCGCCGTCCCGACGACCGCGTTCATACTGTCCGTCACGAGCGGAACCGCCAGCGCGGCCGGTTACCAGTGGGGCCGGACCCTCGCCCAGGGCGACTCCGGAGAGGACGTCTCCCAGCTCCAGATCCGTGTCAGCGGCTACCCGGGTTACGACTCCGCGATCGCGATCGACGGCGCCTTCGGGCCGCACACCCACGCCGCCGTCGTCGGCTTCCAACAGGCCTATGGCCTCGCCGCCGACGGTGTCTTCGGCCCGAACTCGCGCGCCACGATGGACTCCCTGCAGTCGCCGGACAACACCCCGATCCACTTCACCTACGGCGAGATGAACGGCTGCAACAGCACCTGGGAGGGCGGCAAGGTCGGAGGCGCGACCGCGATGTTCAACGCCCTCATCTGCATGTGGAAGCTGGAGGCGATGCGGCACGCGCTCGGCGACCAACCGATCGTCATCTCCAGCGGATTCCGCGACGCCAACTGCAACGCCGCCGCCGGTGGCGCCTCCGACAGCCGCCACATGTACGGCGACGCCGCCGACCTCATCGGCTCGCACAGCTTCTGCACGATGGCGAGCCAGGCCCGCTACCACGGTTTCCGGCAGATCCTCGGTCCCGGCTTCCCCGGCCACAACGACCACACGCACGTCGACTCGGGCAGCCGTCACTGGTCGTTCCCGAACTGCGGCTGACGACGCGTCAGTCCACCTCGGATTCGGACGACCCTGACTCCCATTCACCCGGCATCCCGCCCCCGCTCCGGTCAGGAGCGGGGGCGGTCTCGTATGCGCCGAGGCCGTCGAACGCCCATGCGACACGCGTCGCGACGGCCCGCACTCTGCTCAGTCCAGTTCGAATGGAACGTTCCCGGCGTACTCGGTCACCGCCGAACCGCGCTCCTCGACGCTCGACGTCGCCCGCCTGAGAGGCGCCTTGGACGACCGGCCTCGCCGTCGGACGGCGCACGTCAAGCCGTGGCGGGCGCTCCGAACCAGGTCGTGAGGGCTTCGGGGAGCGCCGGATCGGTCGGTTCTCCGACCCAGACGACATGTCCGTCGGAGCGGATCAACACGGCGGTCGGGGCGGTCACCGTCCCGATCCCAGGCAGCTCCCATTCTCCGTCGTACTCGGCGTCGAGCGATCGGACCCGATCTGCCCACGGCGTGACGTCGAAGCCGCCGGGCTCGCCAAGGTTGAGCAGCACCGGCCGGGCCTGATGCAGCATGCCGAACACCCGCACCGGGCCGGACTCGGTCGTCAGGTCGAGGTCGGGCATGCGGCGCCCGACGAGCGGGTGCTCCGCGTCCGGTTCGTAGTCGACGCCCAGACCGGACATCATCGCCCCGATTCGTTTTCTGGGTTCCTCCATGTTCAGCACCTCGGCGAAGACGTCGCGCGCCGCCTTGATCCGATCGTCGGGCCGCATGAGCGCCGTCTGTCCCATCGTGTTCCGCAAGACCTCGGCACCGGCCGGATGCCGCTCGGCGTGGTAGGTGTCCAGCAGTGCGTCCCCGGACGTTCCCTTGACGACCTGAGCCAGCTTCCATCCCAGGTTGACGGCGTCCTGCACGCCGAGGTTGAGCCCTTGCCCGCCCATCGGTGGATGTACGTGCGCGGCGTCTCCAGCGATCAGGACCCGTCCCTCGCGATAGGACACCGCCTGTCGGGTCGCGTCGGTGAACCGGGAGATCGAGGTGGGGCTGTGGACCCCGAAATCGGTGCCGTAGACGGCGATGAGCGCCTCACTGAGCTCGCTCAACGTCGCGTCGCCGGAGGGCCCGACCTCCCTCTCCGTGACGAGGAGCCGTATCGGTCCCTTGTCGAGGTAGACCACTTCGCCGTCGCGGATCTCGTACTCCAGCCGACCGATGCCGTGGATGCCGATGGCGTCGTGGTGGCCGCCGAGCTCCGGTTCCTCGGCCAGTTCCACGACGGCGATGAGGCTGCTGGTCGTCGGGTCCCACCCCGCGAACTCGATCCCGGCGGTCTTGCGGACCACGCTGCGGCCCCCGTCGCAGCCGACGAGGTACGCCGCGCGCATCGTCCGACCGTCGGACAGTTCGACGTCGACACCGGTCTCGTCCTGCGTGAAGCCGGTGACGTCGCACCCGCGATAGATCGGCACCCTCAGCTCGTCGACCCAACCGGCCAGGATGTTCTCGATGCGGTTCTGCCACAACCCGAGCCCATAGGGGTGTCGGGTGGGGAAGTCGCTGATGTCGAAGCGGACCATGGCGAAGCCGGCGACCTGGCCGATCTGCCCCGCGTCGAGGAACCGCTCGACTATGCCGCGCTGATCGAAGATCTCAATCGTGCGCGAGTGCAGGCCGCCGCCTCGGGCGCCGACGAGATCCTGATCGGGACGTCGCTCGACGATGGCGACGTCGATCCCCGCCAGCGCCAACTCCCCGGCCAGCATCAGCCCGGTCGGGCCTCCTCCCGCGATCACCACCGCGTGCTCGGTCGTACTCATGTCGCGCCCCTTCCGTCGTCCGTTTCCGGTCCTGGCCAGCGATTCTGCAACATTCACGCCGTGCTCTCGGGCACCCGGTACGCCTTGTCCCGCAGCCCATGCGCTATATATTGAGAGTGGCGGGGGAGAGTTTTCTGCCTCCCCATTCATCGTCCGGCATGGACGGACACCCCCCCGGCAATCCACGCCCGATCGACGGGACCGTTTCGGCTTGCCCGGAGTGGTGTGCGGGTCGGGTGCTCTCTGCCGTGGTCGGGAACTGAACCCACCAAGCCGGGGGTGGTGACGACGGGGAGTCGGGGGACTTCGGGTGTTTGGTAATGACGTCGGATGTGTTCGCGGTGGTCGTCGTTCTCGGCTTGGTGGGTCTCTGTTTCCGTCTGTGCGGAGCGTTCGAGTCTCGTACGTCGCTCCACCAAGCCGAAGTCTTGTGGCCTCCCGGTTCACTCCGCTTGGTTGGGCAAAAGTTCCGCTTGGTTGGGCTAATGTTCGAAACAGGCGTGATTTCGCAATTTGCCCAACCAAGCCGGCCATTTGCCCAACCAAGCGGGAGGACGTTCGTCCCTAGGCGATGAGGTTCGCGACACCGATGCCCGCGGCCGTGAGGACGGCGGGGATCGCCATGAGGGCGAGTGCGACGACGGCGCATCCGTTCTGCGCCGCCGGCTTGTTCGGCTTCTCCAGCAGTTCCCTCTTGGCCCACTTGACGGCGGGATCGTTGTCGTCGTCGTACTCGTAGTGGTTCCAGTTGATGATCTTCGCGACGCACAGCGCGCAGATGCTCCCCGAGTCGTGGTTCGCCATCCGTTCGTTGCAGATCTTGCAGGTCGCCATGGAACCTCCCTGTGTTTCCGCCCTATCGAAGAATATCGAAATATTGAGGAATCGTCACGTGCGGTTCTCATGGCGGATCTCTTGGTAGTGGGCGCGCGACGTGGGGCGGTCGACTGAGGTCGTCGGGCACGACGGTGACGACTTTCGGTCAGGACGGTCCCGCCGCGACACGCCGTGGCTCCTGCGCGGTCCCGTCGGCCCGACGTTCCATGATGGTCGCGGCCGACTCGACAAGGGAGACAACAGTGGCGATGTGTGAGGTGTGCGGGAACGACTATTGGCTGTCGTTCGAGGTCCGCACCATAACGGGGGACGTCCACACGTTCGACTCGTTCGAATGCGCGATCAGCAAACTCGCTCCGATCTGCGAGCACTGCCGGTGCACGATCGTCGGGCACGGTGTGGAGGTGGCGGGGCGGTTCTTCTGCTGCGCTCACTGCGCCCGTACCGCTGACTCGACGGACGGCGCGCAGATCCGGGACACGGCGGGCGTTCGGCCCGGCTGAGGTCGGGTGCGCGGTCGTGTCCGTGACGTGCGGGCACGACCGCGCCGCGAGTCCGGCCGTCAGCGCGGGGACGCCGGCTGCCGAGTCGGGCCGATCATCTGGTGTGGATGATCAGCAGGCCGCGCGCGAGTAGGTCATGTACGGGGATCGGGTGCCGCTGGTGCTCGTCTGACCGTCGCAGTCGGTCCAGCTTCCGCCGACGACCGTGGTGTGGGTCGAGTCGGAGTAGTAGGTGGTCGTGCAGGTGTATCCGAGCGGGCAAGCGGAGTCGATCGTGGCGGCGGAGGCGGTGCCGCCGAGCATGGCGAGGGCGGCGACGGCAGCGCCGATGACGGCTAGCCAACGGAAGGGGCGAGTGATCACTATTGGACACTCCTTTATCGAGTGTTGAGGGATCGTCTGGCAACCCAGTATCCGTCAGTGCTTTCGCCTGCGCAAGAACGATGTGGGGCGATCCCTGAAAACTTATGTTCATAAATATGTCAATGGAGCTATTGACTGGCCTGAGGTGGCACGGTAACTTCACGGAAACCTTTCTTTTAGATGTCTTAACAATTAGATAGGAGGACATCATGAGGAGGAGACTGAGGAGAGTGCTCATCGGCTCCGTCGCGCTCGCGGTGGCCATGATCGGGATCGGTCCGGTCGGCTCGGGGTCGGCGGCTGCCGAGGACACCACCGTCACCGCCGAATGCACGAGGACCGCGTGGTCGGCGTCGACCGCGTACAACGGAAGCGCCGAGGTCAGCCACGGCGGCAACGAGTACCGAGCCAAGTGGTGGACACAGGGCGAGGAGCCCGGTACCGGCGGCGAATGGGGAGTGTGGGCGCTTATCGGCCCATGTGGCGGCGACCCGGGCGAGCCCGGCGAACCGGGTGAACCCGGCACCCCCGGCGAGCAGCTCAACGTCGGCTACTTCGCCCAGTGGGGCGTCTACCAGCGTGGCTACCATGTCAAGAACATCCACACGAGCGGCTCCGCCGCGAAACTGACGCACATCATGTACGCGTTCGGAAACGTTCAGAACGGCCAGTGCACCATCGGCGACAGTTACGCCGACTACGACCGCGCATACACCGCGGCCGAGAGCGTCGACGGAACCGCAGACACCTGGGACCCGGGAGCGCTGCGCGGGAACTTCAACCAGTTGCGCAAACTGAAGGCGATGTACCCGCACCTCAAGGTGATCTGGTCGTTCGGCGGCTGGACCTGGTCCGGTGGCTTCACCCAGGCGGCGCAGAACCCGACGGTGTTCGCCGAGTCCTGCTACAACCTGGTGAAGGACTCCCGCTGGGGAGATGTCTTCGACGGCATCGACATCGACTGGGAATACCCGAACGCGTGCGGCCTCACCTGTGACAACAGTGGATTCAGTGCCTACAAGAACCTCATGCAGGCGTTGCGCGCCAAGTTCGGCACGAGCAACCTCGTCACCTCGGCGATCCCCGCCGACGCCAGTGACGGCGGCAAGCTCGACGCGGCCGACTACGCCGGCGCCGCTCAGTACGTCGACTTCTTCATGGTGATGACGTACGACTTCTTCGGGGCGTGGGCCGCGCAAGGGCCGACCGCTCCACATTCGCCGTTGACCTCGTACGACGGCATTCCGCAGGAGGGCTTCAATTCGGAAGCCGCGATCACCAAGCTGAAAGGCAAGGGCATAGCGGGATCGAAGCTGCTCCTCGGTATCGGGTTCTACGGCAGAGGCTGGACCGGCGTGAGCCAGTCGGCACCCGGCGGAACCGCGACAGGACCCGCGCCCGGCACCTACGAGCAGGGCATCGAGGACTACAAGGTGCTCAAGAACAGCTGCCCTGCCAGCGGCACCGTCGCCGGTACCGCGTACGCCCACTGCGGTAACCAGTGGTGGAGCTATGACACCCCGGCCACGATCACCGGAAAGATGAACTGGTTGAACGGCCAGGGTCTCGCCGGGGCGTTCTTCTGGGAACTGTCAGGCGACACGTCCAACGGTGAACTCATCACCGCGATGCACAACGGACTGCAGTAGTCCGGCCGTTTTCGTGACGAAGCCGTCGTCGCGAACGCGCCCCTGACGCGAGCTTGTCCCGCCATCGAATCCGGTGGCGGGACAAGCCTCGTCAGTATTGCTCTATTGTGGTGGAATCCTGTTCAGTCGTCCGCGTCGTGGTTCTCCCAGCGCAGAATGTCTCCCGGCTGGCATTCCAGTGCTTCGCACAGCGCGGCTAGCGTCGTGAACCGCACGGCCTTGGCACGGCCGTTCTTGAGCACCGCGAGATTGGCCGGTGTGATGCCGATGCGGTCGGCGAGTTCGCCGACGGACATCTTTCGCTTCGCCAGCAGCACGTCGATGTCGACGATGATCGGCATCAGATCACGTCCTTCAACTCGTCCTGCATCCGTGCCGCCGCGACGTCGAGCGCCACCGCCTGCGCGAGCAGCATTCGCAGTACCAGCACCACCAACGCGATCCCGAGGATCGCCACGACGACGCCGCACATCATCAGGACGACTCCGGGGGGAACGCCTTCGCCGGGAGCCGCCAGGACCGCGATCGCGAACACCAGGGTCGCGGCGGCCACGAGCGCGCCGATGACGACGTGCACGTAGCGGAACGACGCGTACGAGAACACCGTCCCGCGCCGCACCATCGTCAACAGCCTCCAGACGCAGACGAGGACGACCTCGACGGTCACGAAGCCGAGGATCGCGATGCCGACGAACACCCCCGGCGGGGAGTGGAGTTCCGGGTCCACTTCCTTCAGGCCCTCGACCATCAGCGGCAACATCACGACCTGGACGAAGACGGAGCCTCCGAACAGCAGCACGATGACGATGCGCAACGCGAGTATCGTCAGCTTTCCCATCGACTCTCCTTCGATCGATTAACGATAGAAGACTATCGAATTTCGATAGATGCCGCAAGCTTGGGGCGCGGTGCCGTTCTCAAGTGCGGTGAGTCGACCGTCAGATCACTTCCCGCCCAACCACTCCGCTCGCGTCAGCGCATACTCGACCTCGCCGTGCTCGACGCCGTCGATCGGGTCGCCCCACTCCAGGTGAAAGCCGCGCTCGAAACGCAGCCCCGACTTCTCCATGACGCGCCGGGATCGATTGTTGACGGCCATCGTCTCCGCCCAGACACGCTGTGCCCCAAAGGCCATGAACGCGATGTCGACGAGGGCGCGGGTGCCCTCGGTCGCCAGACCCGACCCCCAGTGCTCACGCCGCAGCCGATAGCCCAAGCCGAACTCGCCCTCTCCGGTCGGCGACAGCGCGAACCAGCCGACGAAGGCGCCGCCCTCGCGAAGCTCCGCCATCCAGCGCCCCAACCCGGTGAAGCGTTCGTACTTGGCGATGTGGCCGCGAGTCTTCTCCTCGACGCGATCGCGCGGCGTCGGCACGCCACCCGTGAGGTACCGCATGACCTCGGGATCGGAGTCCAAGTCGACGAGCGTGTCGACGTCGTCCATGGTGAAACGTCGGAAGCGCAGTCGTTCCGTCGGCGCGGGCACCCAATGCTCATCGATCATGGGGGAAGTGTGCGTTCTCGTCGTCGCGCGGGCCACCGATATTCGGGCGGGTTCGCCGCTCTCCGAGCCGGGGCCGCTCTCTCTCGCGGGCGAGGCTTCCGACACGCGCGGACCCGACGCGTTCGGCCCGAGCCGCTATTGGGCGCGGGTGATGGCGAACATGTAACAGCCCCAGGCGATGTTGCGGCTGTGGATCAACGCCACCTCGGGGACCGCGAGCAGCTCGGCGATCGTCCCCTCTGGATCTCGGCCGTCGTGCACTGTGGTCGCATCGTGGATCCAGCCGCGCTCGTCATAGGCCCGCAGTACCTGCGGGCGACCCAGCCAGTCCGACGGATAGGCGTCGAGATCGACCGGACCCGAGCAGGGCACCGCGTGCGCGAGCACGGCGCCGACCTCCCGGTAGGGGCTGTTCGGAAGCGGCGGCCGATATCCGAAGAGCAGCAGGGCATCGCCGGGAACGGCATCGCGCAGGCAGCACCGCAGCGGCTCCCCGCCCTCGGCGTCGAGTCGCGCCGCCCGTGTGCCGAAGGCGTCGAAGCCCTTGGCCCGCAAGTCATCCAGCACTTCGGTCGGCAGCGCGTGGACGCGGATGCCGTGCGTCGATTTCATGGTCATGCGTCCATGTTCACGACTCGCTCAAGCGTGTGCTGGCAGCTTTCCGACCTCGCATTCCGTCCGGAACCCACATCGTCCGCCCGACCGCCCGGCGTTGAGAGAACTCGAGCCCCAACGTCCGTCTACTTCGTCTCGATCAGCTGGTGGCTGATGTCGTCCTTCCGCGTGCCGACGATGGCCGCGACGTCGAGTCTCGTCACGGTCGGCCGCCCGCGCGAGGCTGCCTCGATAGAGGACCGCCGGGTGGTCGGATACTCGGCGGCGTCGGTGATCTCATGGACCCGAGACTTGTCCCGTTCTCGTAGATATATATCGAACTCGATGGATCTGTGATGTCGTGCCCGACCGGGCGGGAACGCGGCCTGCCGGGTGTCGAAGAGGCGCCCGAGGGGTTGCCGACGGCTCGTCGCGCATCCTTGGCCGGGCAATCGACGTGCACTCGTCAGACCACCTCCAAGACCATGCCTTGGAGGTGGTCGTGGAACGTCGACCGAAGGTGTTCGGGCGGCCCGTCAGGAGGAGGGCAGCGGGTCAGCCGGACCCGTCCGGCCGAACCGGGCGATCGTGGTGCTCAAGGTGGAGGGGACCGGTCGTCAGCAGGACGTCGATCGTCATCAGGGGACGGGCCGCCGTCCGCTGGGAACCGCACCGGTGACGCTCGTACCCGGTGCCACCGGCGGGGTCGATCACCAGGTGGAATCGCTGGCGCAAGGCGGTGTCGTCGCAGGAGGGTTGTTCGCGAGATGGTCGAGGGCGCGGGCGACGGCCGAATCACAGCGCTGTTCGATCTCCTCGTCCGTGAAGACAGGGGTGCGGAACTCCCTCGGGACCGGGAGGCCACGGCCCTCGAAGCTCTGCCCATCCGCATTCCGGTAGTCCTCGTTGCTGAGGTCGAAGGACCAGCCCCCGGGCAGAGTTCGCGACAATATGTCCGAGAAGATGCCCTGCGTCGGGCGGCCGATCAACGTGGGCTTTGGCGAGCGGTTCAGCAGCGTCATGGCCGTCGTCTCGCCCGCGCTCACCGTGAGGTCGCTGACCAGCAGAGCGATCGGTCCCTGGAAACCGGGGCGATCGCTGGGCGACACCCGCAGCTTCTCGTACGGCGTGAACCCGGAGGTTGCCCGCGAGTCGCGCGCCCGCTTCTGGAACGCGAAATGGGACTTGTCCGTCAGTCGGGAGGCGAGTTCGAGGCCGAGGCTGTCGAAGCCGCCGTCGTTGAGACGTAGATCGAGAATGAGGCCGTCCCAACCGTCCCGCTCCGCGACGGTGAACACCGTGTCCAGGGCTTGTTCGAACTCCTGCCGGTCCATGTCGTACGACTCGTCCGCGAAGTCGTCGAGTTGCGTGACGCGCAGGTATCCCAAGTCGCCCTGCAGCCCGCTCGCGTACTCCACCTTGCCGTCGATGACGGGTGTGAGTCGCTTGCCCAGCCTCGCCTCGATCGCGGGTCGGAAGTCATCGGTGTCCATGTCGGCCGAGTCGCGTGTGCCCGGCCGCTTGCCGTTGCAGCCGAGGTCCTCCCACTCGATACCAGTGTGCATGTCGCCGAGCTTGTGGACCGTGGCGCACAGCAGTTGGCCGAGCATCTGGTCGCTGTTGTTCTCCTCCAAGTCCGCCCGGTCACGCTCTCTGTCCGCCACATCGAGCTTCCGGTCCGCATAGGGCGGGTAGTGCTCGGCGAGGTTCTGCCAGAAGACGTCGAAGGCCAACAGGCGACGGTCGGCCGCGTTCTCCGAGCTCGCGGACGGACAGTCCGGCAGCTTCTCCAACCGGTTCATGCGGATGTGCCCGGTCGCCCCCGACTCCCGCACGATCAGTTGGTCTCCCCGCCTGCGGACGACCAGTTCGGTCTCACCGTCCTCACCGAAGGCCATGGCGTCACCGTCGCGGCCCACTAGTGGCAACGAGTCCGCCTCGAGGCAGCTCACCGAGGTCTGCTCGTAGGAGGCGAGCCGCGTCTTTCCCGCACCGTCCCGGATGTCGAAGACGTAGCCGTAGCCGGCGCTCTGCCACACCCCTTCGATCTCCCCGATCTGGCCGTCAGGGATGTGGATCTGACTTGAGCAAGTGGTCAATACCGCGGCGAGCCCTACGAGCAGCCATTGTCTTCGTGCCATAGGCGCGAACCTACTGTAGGCCTCCTGAACGACGCGGCCAGCTGACCGCGAAGACCAGGTTTGACTTGCGTCGGCGCCGCCGGTTCCACCCACGGTCATTGGGTTGCCAGGTTGCGTCGATCGGGCAATCGGTCCACTGTGTAGGACACAGTCGATCCACTTTGTAGGATGTCGCGCGAGCCCGATTCGTCGTGACCCCCAGCTTCCGCGCCGTATCGTCTCATCGAGTGCTCTTGTGCGGAACTCGCCGTCGTGGCTCGACTTCCTTCACATCGTGCTCCCGATTCCGCGTCCTCCTTCGGGTGGTGAACGCCGCTGACCAGCGTCTTCGTTCGATCATTCGGTGACCACCCCACGTTCTGGTACGCGGCGCTGTGGGATGGTGGTCGAGTGATGTTGGAAGACCTCGTCCGGCTGCGCAGGGCCCGAGACCTCATGGACCGCGACTACGCGAAGCCGCTCGACGTGGCGGCGCTGGCGCGCGTCGCCCTCATGTCGCCCGGCCACTTCTCCCGTAGTTTTCGCGCCGCGTACGGGGAGACGCCGTACGGCTATCTGATGACACGCAGGATCGAGCGGGCGAAGGCCCTGCTGCGGCGAGGAGATCTGAGCGTCACCGAGGTCTGCTTCGCGGTCGGCTGCACCTCGCTCGGGTCGTTCAGTTCTCGCTTCACCGAACTGGTCGGGGAGAGCCCCAGCTCGTACCGGGCTCGCCCCCACGACGAGGGCGCGGCCATCCCCGCGTGCGTCGCGAAAATCTACGGCCGACCGGTCAGGAATCGAGAAGTGAAACCCGCCCTCTGATCGTAGGGTGAATTGCATGAGTATCGAGCTTGCGCAATGCTTCATCGCCGTTGACGACCACGACAAAGCGATCACCTTCTACCGGGACGCGCTCGGGCTGGAGGTGCGCAACGACGTCGGTTTCGAGGGGATGCGTTGGGTGACCATCGGGGCGCCATCGCAGCCTGAGGTGGACATCGTCCTCGAACCGCCGATCGGGGACCCGAACGCCTCGGACGCCGATAAGAAGGCCGCCGCGGAGCTGCTCGCCAAGGGCCTCCTGCGCGCCGTCATCTTCAAGACCGACGACTGCGACGCCACCTTCGAGAGCGTTCGCGCCGCCGGTGGCGAGGTCCTGCAGGAGCCGGTCGACCAGCCGTACGGCGTGCGCGACTGCGCCTTCCGCGACCCGGCCGGGAACATGATCCGCTTCAGCCAGACCCTGGGGTAACGGGTTCCGATTTCGATGCACTCGGACAAGAAGCGGNCCATCCCGGGTGCCGGGATGGGCCGCTCGTCGTGCCACCCTTGCCCGCTTGGTTGGTTAAACGTCTCGCTTGGTTGGGCAAATGTCGGAATTAGGCGTGTTTTCGCAATTTGGCCAACCAAGCGGAACTTTTGCCCAACCAAGCGGAGATTGGGGGCGCACCGGCCTTGAGCGCCTCCGCGTCGTCGTGGATCTCGACGTGCTCCCAGGCGCCGACGGCCGCGCCGACGTCGCATGAGCCCTCCAACAGGTAAAAGCTGCGCATCGGTGCTCCCTCTTCGGATCTATGGACGGAACACGTTAGCCGCGCCCTCCGACAAGGCAACAGCAATCCACTAGAGACCAACGGCAGGACGTGCCTCCGGAGAGTGTCCTACGTCACAGCGACACGCGGTGTGGCATTTGAGGTGATTCGTTCTCATATGTCTGATTTGGTCTACTTTGAGTGCGGCCCGCGATCGTGGGCCATTGCCCATCTAAAGGAAAGAGAAGACCATGCGACGTATGATCACGCGCCTCATCGGCGCCGCGCTCGTCGGCCTGTTCGCCGTTGGCACCGCCGGCCAGGCCGCTCAGGCGGGGCCGATCGTGGAAGACGGAGCCGCGTACTTCGTCTTCACCGACGGTTGGAGTCAGGACGAGGCGGTCGTCTCGATCACCGACCCGGCGAAGATCGAGCACGCCCGGGCACTGCTGTCGGGTGAGACGCAGGATGAGCCCCACATCATGGGTCGGATCGTCAAGCGGCCCGCGCCGTACAACCCGCAGTGGAGCTTCCACATCCAGCCCGATTCGGTGCAGTTCTTCAATGTCGCGATCGAGGTCTGCGACTCGTCGATCTCCTACACCGAGGACCACCTGGACGAGGCCGGCGGACCTTTCCTGCCAGGTCTTTACTGGTGCCCGTGGAACTCCAGGCTCGTGCGTGAACTCCCCATGGGGTAGCTCTTGAACTTTGGCAATTCAGGGGCACGGGCGGAGACGTCCGTGCCCCTCGTCGTTCGCCTGTTGTCAACCCCGACGTCAGCTCGCGATCAACGCGATCGCCAGGGACGTCATCACCACCGCGATCGCCCCGTCGAGAATCCGCCAGGACAGGGGCTTCGCGAACATCGGTGCCAGCAGTCGCGCCCCGTACCCGAGCGCCGTGAACCATGTGACGCTGGCGACCATCGCCCCGCCCGCGAACCACCACCGTCCATCATGGGTATTCGCGACGGACCCCAGCAGCAGCACCGTGTCCAGGTAGACGTGCGGATTCAGCCACGTCAACGCCAGGCAGGCGAGGACGGCTCCGGCCAGTGTTGGTCCGGTGCCGCTTCCGTTCTCCTTGAGGGCTTCGCCCGTCCACGCGCGCCGCGCGGCCAGCACCGCGTAACCGAACAGGAAGGCCGCTCCGCCGTACCGCACGATCGTCAACACGATCGGCGCGCTCGTCACGATCACGCCGATGCCGCCGACGCCCGCCGCGATCAGGGCGGCGTCCGACAACGCGCAGATAGCCACCACCGGCAGCACGTGCTCTCGTCGGATCCCCTGACGCAGAACGAAGGCGTTCTGCGCGCCGATCGCGACGATGAGCGACAGGCCGAAACCGACGCCCGACAGGGCCGACCACCAGGAAATCATCACGACGAGAACGTTAAACCCGCGTCACGGAACAGTCCAGCTAAAGATTCTAAGGCAACATTAGAATCGCTAACGTGGATGTTCAACTGGATCAGCTTCGCGCGCTCGCCGCCGCCGTGGACGAGGGCACCCTCGACGCGGCGGCGCGGCGCCTCAACGTCACACCGTCGGCGATCAGCCAACGTGTCAAGGCGCTGGAGACGACCGTCGGTCGAGTCCTGTTGCGGCGCGGCAAACCCATCAGCGTCACCGAATCCGGTCGCGCCGTTCTCAGCCTCGCCCGACACGTGGACCTGCTCGTCGCCGACACCACCACCGCGCTCGGCGTCGAACCCGACGCGACCACGACACTGACGCTCGCCGTCAATGCCGACTCTCTCGACACCTGGGTCCTGCCCGCGCTCGCCGCCGTGGCGGACTGCGTCCAGTTCGAGATCCACCGCGAGGACGAGGAGCACACGACGGCGCTGCTGCGCGACGGCACGGTGATGGCCGCGATCACCGCCACGGCCGAGCCCGTGCAGGGTTGCTCCGTCTCGGCGCTCGGTGCGATGCGGTACCGGCCGATGGCGTCGCCGTCGTTCGCTGCCCGATGGTTCGACGCGCCATTGACGGAGGCGTTGACACGGGCGCCGGTCGTCGTCTTCGATCGCAAGGACGATCTCCAGGACCGTTACCTGCGCGCCAGACTCGGTGGAGCGGCGTCCCCGCCTCGGCATTACGTGCCCGCGTCCGCCGGGTACGTGGATGCCGTCCGGCTCGGGCTCGGTTGGGGCATGATCCCGGTTCTCCAGAGCGAACGCGCCCCCGATCGGTTCGTCGAGTTCGATCCGCGGGCGCACATCGACGTCCCGTTGTACTGGCAGCAATGGAAACTGCCGTCGCGCACGTTGACGGCGGTGGCCGAGTCCATCGCGAGGACGGCGTCGCGGCAGCTGAGGTGACCGTCAGCCGATCGCGGGAAGGTCCACGCTTATCCAGATCGGACGGTGATCGGACTGTTCGACGGGTTCGCGTGGCCGACCGCAGCGATGGTCGAGGTCGCCCTGGGTGAAGAGGTAGTCCACCTTGCTCATGTCGGAGTCGTCGTAGGGGCCGTTGCGGTAGTACGTTCCCTCGCCGGCTCGGGCCGATTCGGCGTCCCGCTGGGAGCATTCGACGAAGGCGTCGTACAACGGCGCCACCCCGCCTCCGTCGTAGTCGTTGACGGCCGGGGTCTCCAGGTTCAGGTCCCCACCGAAGATCACCCGGTATTTCGACGGCCACACGAAATCGGCGTAGGCGGCGACCTGTCGCGAACGATACGTGTCGCCGTCGTCCTCGCGCGGTGAGGTGAAATGCGTGTTGCACAGCTTCACCCACCACGAGGGAATCGTCGCGCACATGGCCACCCGCCATTCGCCGTCCTCCGGCGACGGCAGGTACCGGACCTCCCACCACGCGTTCTCCGCCGGCAGCGCCATCGCGATGCCGTAGTCGCCGCGATCCCGCGCGCACTTCTTGTCCGGGGCCGTGTCCGGGTCGGCGGTTCGCTTCAGTTTGATCGGCGCGAAGCGGACCTCCCATGCCGTTCTGGTGTGCTTCTCCAACTCGCGCTTCAGTTTCCCGGCGAACGACCGGCACACCTCCTGCAATAGGGCGGCGTCGGCCGGAGTGTCCGGATTCGTCACATGCGCGCGGATCGCCTCGATCAGGGCGTCGGAATCCTCGGAGGACGGGCACTTGGCCCTGTTCCCGCAGATGTTCCATTGGAGGACCGTCACCGTGCGCGCCGAGATCTGTGCCGGTTCGCTCGACGCCGCCCGCGTCATCGTCACGACGGACACCGCCACCACCATCGCGATCACCAGCATGGGGAGGTATGGCGACCAGTGGCGCAAACGGTCCGGCATGGGGGTCGGCCACCTTCCGCGCGAACGCGTCGGCTGTCCCGTTCAGGCACCACAGTGGAGGACCGTCCCGGGCTGACGATCCACAAGATAGCCATCATTGACGCGCGGCGATAGGGCCGATACGCGGCAACCGGCCGAACGGGCGCGCACGGGCGACCGGCGCTCGAAGGGCCCATCCACCGATCGAATGACCACCGGGTTCTCGAACAACGACGAGCACCGCACTCGTGCGGGACGATCAATCCGACTCGGCCAGGGGCGGATGCCGCAGATCCGATCGAAACGCGACCCGTCCCGTGCGAGCCCTCCTCCGTGGTGAGCGCCTTCCACGTGGACGTGGTCGCGGGTGTCGTTGTCGGACATGCGTTCCGGCCGAGCGCAGGGTGAGGGGCGGCAGCTTCGGCAACGACGCGAGGTGTCGTCAGGTGTTCGCGCGGCGGTTCACCCGCGCCCAATCCAGTGTGGTGGTAAGTCGAGTTGGTCGCGCGATTCCACCGGTGACTTGAGGAACCCACCAGACGTGGCGCCGGTCGCAAGGAGCACGGTGGATGACACGGTGTCCGGTCGACGCCGGAGGGTGTCGGCGGCTTGACATATTATCGCCGCATGCGATTGATCATGGGTAGTCATCATGCCGTCGGCATCGTCAATCCACATGGTGGGGAATTCGACAGCCGACTGGAGTTGATCAATCCATCCTATGTGGTGCCATCGCCCGATGGGATCTTCCTGTACGTCGTCAGTGAGAACCTGACCGAGCCCGGATCGGTCCATTGTCTCCGACGAGAGGGCGAGCGCCTCGTGCCGCACGGGCCCGCACGTCCGAGTGGGGGCGAACAGCCATGTCACGCGTCGATCCACCCGAGCGGCAAGTACCTGTTGGTCGCGAACTACGGCAGTGGAACCGTTGCCGCGCTTCCGATCGAGGCCGACGGCGTCCTGGGTGAGCCCGCCAGCATCGTGGCGCACGAGGGCAGTGGCCCCGACAAGCCCCGCCAGAACGGTCCGCATGCGCACCAGATCATCACCGACCCGAGCGGGCAGTGGGTCCTGGCGTGTGACCTCGGCACGGACGAGGTGTTCGTCTATCGCCTGGAGGAGGCGACGGGTCGTCTCGCCGAACACTCGGCCGCGCATTTCGTTCCCGGGCAAGGTGTTCGGCACATCGCGTTCGCTCCGGACGGGGAGCGTGCCTACGTCGTCGCCGAGCTGTCCAGTGAGGTCATCGTGTGCGACTGGGACGCCACTGACGGCCGTCTGACGCCGATCAACTCGATCAGCACCGTCTCGATGGACGGCGACCGCGTCACTGACAACTATCCGGGCGCCGTGGTCGTCTCACGGGACGGCTCACGCGTGTACGTGACGAATCGAGGTCACGACTCGATCGCCGTGATCGACGGGGAACTGTTCGAGCTCATCGGAACGCGGCCGTGTGAGGGCGAATGGCCGCGAGACGCGCGCATCTCGCCCGACGGCGGCACCCTCTACGTCGCGAACGAGAACAGCGGCGCGGTCGTGCCCTTCGACATCACCGAGCGGGTGCCGGTTCCGATCGACGGTGCCGTCATCGACTTCCCCGGCGTCACGAGCGTGTGGCCGTTGTAGGGGTCGAGCTCTGACCCGACCGGCCACAGAACGGGTTGACCCCGCGACTCGGAGCCTGTGGTGGACCGCTTGGGGTGCTTGGCATCCGAGGCGGTCCACCGTCGCGTTCCGGGCCGCCGCACGGCCCCGTTCCCGTCTGAATCACGCCACGGTGACGTTGACGGTGTGCCAGCCGGTCGCGCCGTCCGGGGCGACCGGCGCCTCCTTCGCCGTCTGGGTGTCGCCGTCGGCGTCCGTCGCGCGGACCGTCAAGGTGTGGTCGCCCGGGGTCGCGTCCCACTCCCACAACCACTGCCGCCACGTGTCCGTCGAGGACACATCGGACAGTTTCGCCTCGTGCCAGGGGCCGTCGTCCACGCGCACCTCGACGGCGCCGATCCCGCGATGCTGCGCCCACGCCACTCCGGCAACGGCGACGACGCCCGGCGTCGCGGAACCTCGGGGGGTGTCGATGCGTGACGCGGTCTTGATCGGGGACGGCAGTGCCCAGTTCCGGCGGATCCAGTACGCGTCGAAGTCCGCGAACGACGTCAGTTCGAGTTCGGTCAGCCACTTCGTCGCCGACACGTAGCCGTACAGGCCGGGGACGACCATCCGCACCGGGAAACCGTGGTCGACGGGCAGGGGTTCGCCGTTCATGCCGACGGCGAGCATGGCGTCGCGTCCGTCCACGCACAACTCGACGGGGGTTCCCGCCGTCCAGCCGTCCGACGAACGCCCCACGAGCTGGTCGGCGCCGTCCTGGACCCTGGCCTCCTCCAGCAGATCCGCCAGGGGGACTCCGAGCCAGCGCGCGTTGCCGACGAGCCCGCCGCCCACCTCGTTGGACACACAGCAGAGGGTGATGTCGCGCTCGACGAGTGGGCGTTTCAGCAGGTCCCGGTAGCTGAACGTCAACTCGCGGTCCACTCGGCCGAAGATCCGCAGCCGGTACGTCTCCGGGTCCAGTCGGGGCACCGACAGCGCCGTGTCGATGCGGTAGAAGTCGTCGTTCGGCGTCCGCCACGGCGCCAGATCCTTGACGCCGAAGTCCGAGACGCCAGGCAGATCGGGGGCCGGGTCGGTCGGCTCCGGAAGGCGGATCTGGGATCGCGCCTCGTCGACCGCCGCCCCGGTGCCGAGCGATCGAGCGAAGGCGCCACTGATCGCGGCACCTCCGAGCAGCGTCAACGAACGCCACAGGAAGCGGCGCCGATCGAAGCCGCGCGGGTCGTCACTCGCCGCCGCCGGTCGCGGCCACGCCCACAGCAGGGCCGCCGCGATGACTGCCGCGACCACCGACGGGAACGCGGCGAAGGCGCTCGCGCTCGGCCGGGTGACGGCCGCCGCGACACCGATCGCGGCGAGCGCGATCGCCGCGGCGGGGCCGATGCGCCGGTCTCGGTCGTTCGCGATGCCGGCGAGGGCGGCGAGGCAGCCGAGGACCACGACGATGCCGATGAGCAGGGCGAGTTTGTCGGCAGTGCCGAAGACGTCGATCGTCCAGCGCTTGAGGGGTTCGGGACTGATGGCGATGGCAGCGTCGCCGACCGCGATGAGCGGGGCGGCCTGGGGGATGGTGAAGGCCGCCGTCAGTTCGCCCATGGCCAAGGCGGCCCCGGCCGACACCGCTCCCCACAATGCCGCCGCCCAGCGGGGAGGGCGGTTTGGTTCGTCGTCACGCATGACCCCAGTCTCCGCCTCGAACGCGGCGGTCGGCGCACATCGTCATCGACACGTAAGAAAACGCTCCGCCGGATCCACTGTAGTCCACTGTGGTATTCGCGGCGTCGGGATGGTGACGTGCCGCCGTGGCTGGCGGAGATGGAGCGCGCACTGGTAGGAATGGGGGATGAACGCCGACGACGTCACGCCCACGATCACCGCCGAGGACGAGGTCGTGAGCATCTGCTCCGATCTGATCCGCATCGACACCACGAACACCGGCGACACGACGACCTCGGCCGGGGAACGCGCCGCAGCCGAGTACGTCGCGGCCAAGCTCGCCGAGGTCGGCCTCGAGGCGACGATCTATGAGAGCGAGCGCGGGCGCGCGTCCGTCGTCGCGCGGTACGAGGGAGCCGACCCGTCGCGTCCGGCTCTGTTGCTGCACGGCCATCTCGACGTGGTGCCGTCGGATCCGTCCGAGTGGACGGTGCATCCGTTGTCCGGCGAGATCCGCGACGGCTACATCTGGGGTCGTGGCGCCGTCGACATGAAGGACTTCGATGCGATGCTGCTCGCCGTGGTGCGGCAGTGGAAGCGGGAGGGGCGGGTGCCTCCGCGCGACCTCGTGCTGATGTTCCTCGCGGACGAGGAGGCCGCCGGCACTTACGGCGCGCATCACCTGGTCGACGAGCACCCGGAGGTGTTCGAGGGTGTCACCGAAGCGGTCGGCGAGGTCGGCGGATTCTCGGTCAGTCTGAGCAATGACGTTCGTCTGTACATGATCGAGACGGCCGAGAAGGGTCTCGACTGGTTGCGGTTGACGGTCGCGGCGCGCCCCGGCCACGGGTCGATGATTCACGACGACAACGCGGTGACCATGCTCTGCGAGGCCGTCGCGCGCCTAGGCCGGCACAAGTTCCCGGTCGAGTTGACGCCGACGGTGCGCGCCTTCCTGACCGAGGTTGGCGACGTCCTCGACATGGAGATCGACATGGACGACCCGAGTGACGCGATCGCGAAGCTCGGCCCGATCTCGCGAATCATCGGCGCGACGGTCCGGCACACGGCCAACCCGACGCGTTTGAACGCCGGGTACAAGGAGAACGTGATCCCGGGGAAGGCGGAGGCCGTCATCGACTGCCGTCCGCTGCCCGGACGCAGCGAGGACTTTCTCCGGCAGCTGCGCGAGGTGATCGGTCCCGACATCGCGATCGACCACATTCACCAACAACCCGGTCTCGAGACCACATTCGACGGTCCGCTCGTCGACGCCATGGCCGAATCGCTGCGCTACTTCGATTCCGGGGCGCGCCCGGTTCCGTATATGCTGTCCGGTGGCACCGACGGCAAGGCGTTTGCCAGGCTCGGTATCCGATGCTTCGGGTTCGCCCCGTTGCGGCTGCCCGCTGACCTGGACTTCTCGGCCCTGTTCCACGGCATCGACGAGCGGGTTCCCGTCGATGGACTACGGTTCGGTGTGCGGGTAATGGACCGGTTCCTATCACAAAGCTAGTGGGGATACACAGTGGTCGATGAACTGTCGCAGGCGCTGGAGGCGATGATCGGCGCGGCTCGTGAGCATCTGAACCAGGTGCGGGCCGCCGATGGTCGGGTCGACGACGAATCGGTGTGGCGGGCGTACGTCGCCCTCAACAATGCCGCGTGCGAGTACGACGAGTTGTTGCGCACCCGCTTCGACGAGGTGACACCGTTCGATGTGGAGCCTTTGGAGTTCGAGGACCTCGACGTCGAATGGGAGCAGACCGTCGCGGACGAGGCGGTCGAGCCCGACCCGGAGCCGACGCTGATCAGCGTCCGGCAGCGCCGCGACTATCTCGTGCCGAGCGTGGCGGCCCTGCTGCGCGCCGCCGAACATGCACGCGATCAGGTTCTCGACCCCGAGGCCGATGACCTGCCCGTGCAAGGGATCGGGGACGCGGTGCTCGAGCTTCTGCACGCCGGAGACGGAACTCTGCGCTGCCTCGAAGTGCCCGAGCTGACGCCGCTGGACGGGATGGTCGTCGTCAACGACGTCCTGGACGGTATGGACGTCGCGCACGTGCCGCCGGGGCAGGAGAACGACGCCTTCAGCGTCGTTGATGAGGATTCGGTGCTCGGTCGTCTCGACGAGCGGTCGTTCCACGTCGAACGCGGCGGCATCGAAGAGGTCGCGGGCAGCGACAAGTGACCGCCCGTCCGGTGGACTTCTAGTAGGAGAGCCCGGGCAACAGGTGCTTGCCCGGCTTCCGGCGGAGTGTCACCTTGCGGGTGCCGTCGGCGAAACGCAGCACGCGCGCCAATTCCCAACCGCCGTATTCGGCGGCGACGGCGAGGCTCGCCTGCGCCGACACGAGGTCGACGTCGGCGGGCAGCCGCAGCGGGGCGTACTCGTAGGCGGGGGAGTTCACGTCGTCGTCCATGCGCACATCTTTCCCTGTTTGTCACGTTTCGGCCACTGCCATGGCGATCTCGCCGTGGTTCGAGCGGGTGCTCGTGGCCGTCGTCACGGTCGGTCGCGACGGCGAAGCGCCGCCGTCACCGGTCGTGGTCGAGTGGTTCGACCTCCGGCGGTGGCGGACGGCGCTCGTCGTTCGGATCAGCCCTGCCAGGACCGCCACAGGTGCGCGTACTGGCCGTCGGCGTCCAACAGCGCCTCGTGCGAACCCAACTCGATGATCCGACCGTCGTCCACCACGGCGATGCGGTCCGCGTCGTGCGCGGTGTGCAACCGGTGCGCGATCGCGATCACGGTACGTCCCTCCAGGACGGACGCCAGATGGCGTTCCAGGTGTCGGGCCGCTCGTGGGTCGAGAAGGGAGGTCGCTTCGTCCAGCACGAGCACGTCCGGGTCGGCGAGCACGAGCCTCGCGAGCGCGATCTGTTGGGCCTGAGCGGGAGTGACTCGCAGATTTCCCGAACCGACGAGGGTGTCGAGTCCGTCGGGAAGACCTGTGAGCCAGTCTCCGGCGTCGACGGCGGTCAACGCGGCCGCGATCTCGTCGTCGGTGGCGCTCGTCCGGGCGAGCGCGAGATTGTCGCGCAGCGTCCCGGAGAACACGTGGTGCTCCTGCGTCACCAGTAGCACCTCCCGGCGAAGATCCTCAAGGGACATTTCGGCGACGTCACGTCCCGCCACGTCGATGCGACCGTCGCCGGGGGAGTCGATGCCCGCGATGAGTCGGCCGAGCGTGGACTTCCCCGCGCCCGACGGGCCGACGATCGCCAGGCGTTCGCCGGCGGCCACGTCGAGACTGACTCCGTGCAGCACGTCGTGTCCGGGCACGTAGGCGTACCGGACGTCCGTCACGTTGACCGTCGTGTCGACGTGCTCGGCGCGCTTGGAGCCCTCCGGGGCCGCCGCGCCCTTGGAACCGACCCCGAGGACCCGGCCGAGTGACGCGCTGCCGGTCTGGAGCTCGTCCAGCCACGCCAGCAGCATGAACATCGGCTCACCCGCCTGGTTGATGTACAACAACGCGGCCGTCACCTGGCCGAGTGTCGCCAGCTCGGAGCCGTACATGACACCGCCGACGAGCAGCCCGGTCGCCAGCGGCAAGGTCACGCCGAAGTCGAGCGACGGGAACAGGATCGATCGGAGGAACAACGTCCGGCGTTCCGTGCGGTACGAGGTCGCGATGTCGCCGTCGCCGACCGCGATCCGGCGCCGCTGCCAGCGCAGGGCCTCGATCGTGCGGGCGCCCTCGACGGTGGCCGCGAGCTCCTCGTTGATCTGCCCGTACGCCTTGTTCTCCTCCAGGTAGGCCGGCCGCGCGCGCTTCAGGTACCAGCGGGCGGGCCACCACAGGACCGGCACGACCGTGACCACCGTGACGAGCGCGAGCAACGGGTTCATCAGGGCGAGCGCGACCAGGATGAGCGCCAGGGTGATGACGCAGACGATGGTCTCGGGCGCCGCCCGGCGCAGGGTCTGGCCGAGCTGGGAGACGTCCCGGGAGCTGCGGGTCATCAGGTCGCCGGTGCCGGCCCGTTCGATCGTCGACAGCGGCAGGCGCAGTGAGCGTTCGACGAAGTCCTCGCGCAGTTCGGCCATCACGGTCTCGCCGAATCGACCCGACACGTAGTGCGACAGTCCCGCGAACACCGATTGCAGCAGAACGAAACCGCCGATCGCGAGCCCGACCGCGTTGATCGTGCCCGTCGCGTTGGTCGTGTCGATCGAGTCGATGAGGACGCCGAGCAGCCACGGGGCGCCAAGGCCCGCCGCCGCAGCGAGTCCATAGAGGATGATCGTCAGGATGAGCTGGCCGCGGTGCTCGCGCGCCAGCCGTCCGATGTGTCGGCGAACCTCGGTGGGCTCGGCGACGGGCAATCCGGTCTCGTTGGCCGTCATCGGGCGCCCTCGCTTTCGGTCTCGCGGGTCACGAGCCCCCGGTAACGCGGGTCGCTCGTCATGAGTTCGCGGTGCGTGCCGATGGCGAGGACCTTCCCGCCGTCGACGAACGCCACCGAATCGGCCTGTTCCAACATCAACGGCGACGCCGAGGCGACGACCGTCGTCGAGCCCTCGCGATGCGCCACGAGCCGCTGCGCGATCAGGGCCTCCGTGTGCGCGTCGACCGCCGACGTCGGGTCGATCAGGAAGAGGACCTCGGTCTCGGCGAGCAGCGCGCGGGCAAGCCGCAGGCGCTGCCGTTGACCGCCGGACACGTTGCGGGCGCCCGGTTCCAGCTTCCCGTCGAGGCCGCCGAGACTGTCCACCGCGTCGTGGGCGGCGGCCGTGTCCAGCGCGGCGGTGATCGTCGTGTCGTCGTGATCGCCGGTCACGTTGAGCTGGTCGCGGAGCACCCCGGTGAAGAAGTGGGCTTCGTTGTCGGTGACGAGGACGCGCCGCCGGATGTCGTCGAGGCGAATCGAATCCAGGCGACGACCGTTCACCGTCGCGTCCGAATCGACGTAGCGTCCGATCCGGTCGGCGATGACGGCGGCGTCGTCGGGATCGGTGCACGCCAAGGCAATGAACCGGCCGCCCGTGATCGTCAGATCCGACTCCGGGTCCACGAGCCGTTCGATCGGTTCGTCCAATTCGGCCGCGTCGGCCGCGTCGGTGACGGCGGGCTCGACCGAGAGCAGGTCGACGATCCGCCGGGCCGCCGCGTGCGCCGTCGTGTACTTGCGAGCCGTCTCCAGGAAGACGCTCATCGGTATCAGGAGGAACGAGGTGTAGCCGAAGACCGCGATGAGGTCGCCGGGGCTGATGTCGCCCGCCGCCGCGAGCCGCGCCCCGAGCCAGGTGACGGCGACGAGCAGGACGCCCGGAAGGAACGTCTGCAGACCCCGCATGATCGCGCTGGTCGTGGCGACGCGCATCCCGAACTCGTGAACGTCGGCGGAGTTCTCTCGGTACCGCCTCGCGAACAACTCCTCGCCGCCGATGCCGCGCAGCACGCGCAGGCCCGACACGATGTCGTTCGCGCGCGACGTCAACAGACCCTGGCGTTCGCGGTAGTCGTGCTCGCGTTGTTGCAGCGGTTTCAGCAGCGGACCGATCACGAGCGCCTGTAGCGGCAGTCCGACCAGGACCACCAACCCGAGCGGGACCGAGATGTTGAGCAGGATCAGGGCGACGCCCGTGAAGGTGACGACCGAGCCGATCGTCCGGCCGAACACGTCCAACGTCATCCCGATCGCGGACGGGTCGGCACTGCCCACCGAGACGGCCTCGCCGGTGGAGATGCTGCGCGGCAGCGCCGCTCCGACCCGGGTCGCGTGGCGCGTCGCCAACTGCACGACGCGATACGCACCAGTGAGGTAGTTGTGAACGGCGAACTGGTGCCGGACCATGCCGATGATCGCCATGGTGAACGCGAGCGCGAGGATGATTCCGGCCCACATCCACAAAGCTCCCCAGTCGCGCTTCGCGAGGCCCTCGTCGATCGCGAGACCGAGAGCACCAGGCAGGACCGCGATCGAACTCATCCATACGCTGCCGAAGAAACCGGCGATGAGAAGAGTCCGCCATTGGCGCGCGTACAGCCACGCGAGGAAGCGGAACGCGGACCGGATGTCGGGTTCGCCGGGGTCGTCCGCCGGCAGGGAAGTATGAAGACGCATGGCTGATCGACCGTATGCACTGTGCCGTTCGCGCAGCAAGCGATTAACCCGTGATGCACGCCATGGACGACGAAGCCGCCGTTCCCGCGGTGGGGACGGCGGCTCGGATCGCCTGGAACTGTTACAGGTAGGACAACACCACGTCGGCGATGGCGTCCATGCCCTGAGCGTTGGGGTGGACCGGCGCGGCGGGGCGCGTCGGAATGATGCCCTCGACCCAGCGGTCGTCACGGGACGAGCACACGTCGTGCCCGCGCTCGTAGACGTCCACGTAGGTGGCGCCGTATTCGGCGGTCACCTCCTGGAGCATCGAGTTGAGGTACCGCTCGACGCCGTCGAGGTAGGCGACATCGCCGCGCGCGATCGGGACGCGCGGGAAACAACCCGTCGACTCCGGCAGCACGGCGGGGTAGCCGACGAAGACGATCTGCGCGTTGGGGGCGCGCGTGACGATCTCCGCCAGGACGGCGGCGACCTTCGGCGCGGTCTCGTCGACGCGGGCTCGCAGCTCGTCGTCCCCGGTGGTCGGGTCGACGAACAGTTCTTTGCAGGGGCTTCCGCCCGGGTTGCGGATGCTGCGCGTCACGCAGGTGACGAGCAGGTCGGCGAAGCCGATGTCGTTGCCGCCGATGCCGATCGAGACGAGGGTGGTGTCCGCGTTCAGCGCGTTCAGCTGCGGGGCGTTGGTGCCGAGAGCCGTCTTCTGTGAGGCGAACATGTCCTCGGTCTGCGCGCCGGAACAGCTGACGTCGACGAATTCGTCGACGCCGAGGTCCCTGGCGATCAGCGACGGGTAGTTCTTCTTGGACTTGAGGCAACCCAGTGGGCTGCCCGATGGCAGGGTGATGAGCGGTCCGGCCACAAAGGAATCTCCGAGGGACACGTAACGCGTCGTCTCGGCGGCGTGGGCCGGGGCGGTCAACATGCCGAGGGCGACGGCGGATGCCGCGACCACGGTCATGATGCCACGGGTCAAACGGGACAAGGGGGCTCCTCATTACCGTCGGGTAATCGATGTCACCGAACCATAGAGATTTGTCAATACGGTGTCAACGCCGCCGCGGTCAAGAAATGAGGACACCTCATGTCCTTCTCAGTGTCGTGGCTCAGTGACTCTCGGGGTATCCCAGTTCCGGGGCGGACACGTCGGCCAGTGCCAGTCGGATCTCCGGCGGGAGGTACAGGGACTCCGCCGACAGGCAGGACCTGAGCTGGGCGGTGTTGCGCGCTCCGACGATCGCGCTCGTGATCCCGGGTTGATCGCGAACCCACGCCAGGGACACGTCGAGTGGGGCCACTCCCAATCCCTCGGCGGCGGTCGCGACCGC
>NZ_CBCRZX010000004.1:74446-105640 GCF_965137155.1 Stackebrandtia soli | reverse complement strand
ATGCCGGAGCTGCGCGCGTCGAGATAGGCCGACACGAACCGTCCCCATTGGGCGGAAGATGCCCGGGAGTCCGACGGGCGGCCGTATCGGTACTTGCCGGTGAGCACGCCGCGCCCCAGCGGCGACCACGCCAGCACCCCGACGTCCATCGCGAGGCAGGCGGGCAACACCTCGCGCTCGATGCCGCGCTGCAACAGCGAGTACTCGACTTGACTGGCCACAATGGGCGTACGACCGGGAATCGCGCGCTGCCAGGCCGCCGCCCGGCCGATCTGCCAACCGGTGTGATTGGACACCCCGACGTATCGAGCTCGGCCCGAGGTGACGGCGTGGTCGAGCGCCGTCAACGTCTCCTCCATCGGGGTATCCGGGTCGTGGACGTGCAACTGCCACAAGTCCACATAGTCCGTACCGAGTCGCGCCAGTGAACCGTCCAAGGCGCGCAACAGATGCCCGCGCGAATTGTTCCGGCGGCGATTGCCCTTCCCGTACACCCCGGCCTTCGTCGCGATGATGATGTCGTCGCGTTCGACCGTCCGCTGCAACAGTTCGCCCAGCACCTGCTCGGCGGCGCCCTGCCCGTAGACGTCGGCGGTGTCGACGAGATTGCCCCCCGCCGCGCAGAACGCCGTCAACTGGGCGGCGGCGTCCTCGATGTCGAAATCGCTGCTGCCGCCCCAGGTCATCGTGCCCAGCCCGAGCCGGGATACCTCGAGCCCTGACAATCCCAACGGTCGCTGTTCCACGCACTGAAGCTACCGGACGCCATCCGGGAACTCACATGCGTCAAGCGCTGCACTGAGGACGTTCGCCGCGTCGACACCGATCGTGACGCGCCAAGTCGTCGGGTCGCGTCGTCGCCACCAGGCATTCGTTCGCGACGTCCGTCCGTGGGAGCTCCGACGACCTGCCGACGCGACCACCGGCACACCCTTTAGTCTGGGTCGGCTCGCGCGACGACGCGACCGACCCCCGGCGTGCGCCACTCCTCGGCCACGACCAGCCGGATCGGCCCGCGCGCCGCGACGATGGCAACCACACCGACACGGCGAACGGATCGCCCGAGAATCGGAGACACGCATGCGTTTGGGTTTGAGCCTTGGGTACTGGGGCAGCGGCGCCGACCCCGCCGGGCATCTGGAGGCGACACGAGAGGCCGAACGACTCGGATACTCCGTCGTCTGGGCGGCCGAGGCGTACGGCTCGGACTCGGTGACGATGCTGACCTGGCTCGCCGCTCAGACCGAGCGCATCGACGTCGGTTCCGCCGTCATGCAGATCCCGGCCCGCGCCGCGACGATGACCGCCATGACGGCAGCCAGCCTCGACACGCTGTCGGGCGGGCGGTTCCGGCTCGGCCTCGGTGTCTCCGGACCCCAGGTGTCCGAAGGCTGGTACGGCGTCCCATTCGCCAAGCCGCTCGGCCGCACGCGCGAGTACGTCGACGTCATCAGGAAGACCCTCGGCCACGAGAAGGTCGCCTATGACGGCGCGCACATCACGCTTCCGCTGCCCGACGGCCCCGGCAAGCCGCTGCAACTGGCGATGCGTCCGTTCCGCGACGACATTCCCATCTACCTCGCCGTCATCGGGCCGAAGAACCTCGCGCTCGCCGGCGAGATCGCCGACGGTTGGTTGGGCGTCTTCTACGCGCCCGAGTTCGCGTCCGAACAACTCGCCTGCGTGCGGGAGGGCGCCGAGAAGGCCGGCCGCGACATGTCCACATTCGATGTCGTGCCCACGGTGCCCGTCGTCGTCGGCGACGACCTCGAACGCTGTGCCGACGCCGTCCGCGCGTACAGCGCCCTCTACATCGGAGGGATGGGCAGTCGCAAGCAGAACTTCTACAACCAGCTCGCCACCCGCATGGGCTACGGCGATGCCGCCGAGCGCATCCAGGAGCTGTACCTCCAGCGCAAGCCCCGGGAGGCCGCCGCCGAGGTCCCGTTCGAGTTCATCGACCAGACCGCGCTTCTCGGTACGCCCGAGCGCATCGCCGACCGGATCGGCGCCTTCGCCGAATCCGGCGTCACCACCTTGGCCGTCACCGCCTTCGCCGCCGACGCCGAATCCCGCGCGCGCACGCTCCGGGTCGTCGCCGAGGCCGCGGAGCGGGCGGGAGTCGCCGAGTAATGGAACTGTGGCACGCGGTCATTCTGGGCATCGTCGAAGGTCTGACCGAACTGCTGCCGGTCTCGTCCACCGGGCACTTGACCGTCGTCGAGGAGTTGTTGGGGCTCGATGTCGACGACCCCGGCGTCACCGGGTTCACCGCGTTCATCCAAATCGGAGCGATCGCGGCCGTGCTCGTCTACTTCGCCAAGGACATCTGGGCGATTACGACGGGCTTCTTCCGCGGTCTGTTCTCCGCCGAGCACCGCACCGACTACGAGTACCGGATGGGCTGGTACATCATCGTCGGCTCCCTTCCGATCATCATCGTCGGTTTCGTCGGCAAGGACCTCATCACCGGTCCGCTGCGCAGTCTTTGGTTCGTGGCGGGCGGGATGATCCTGTGGAGCTTCGTGCTGTGGTTCGCCGAGTACGCCGCGACGCATCAGCGCACCGAACGGCAGATCACCATGAAGGACGCGCTGTTCGTCGGTGTCGTCCAGAGCATCGCGCTCGTGCCCGGCATCTCCCGCTCCGGGGCGTCGACGGCCGCCGGTCTGCTCCGCGACCTCGACCGGGTCGCCGCCACGAAGCTCTCCTTCTATCTCGGCATCCCCGCGCTGACCGGCGCCGGTGTGCTCGAGGCGAAGGACGCGTTCACCGGTTCCGTCGAACTCGCGCCGTTGCTCGTCGGCACCGTCGTCAGCGGCATCGTCGCCTACATCTCGGTGGCCTGGCTGCTCAAGTTCGTCGCCAACCACTCGTTCATGCTGTTCGTCTGGTACCGCATCGGGTTCGGCGTCGTGGTCATCGGCCTGATCCTCCTCGGAGTCATCGCCGCCTAGCTGTCCTGGTCCGCTTGGTTGGGCAAATTGCGAAAACANGCNTGNTTTGGAAATTTGCCCAACCAAGCGGGACCGTTTGCCCAACCAAGCGGGACCGTTTGCCCAACCAAGCGGGATCAGACAGCGAGAATCACCGAGCCCGCCCCACTCCCGAACCATGGAACCCCGTGGTGCGGTGCGTCGGTGGGGTGCGGGTGTGGCGATCAGTTTGGCCCCCGATACTGCGGTCACCGGTCCAATCTCCGAGGACCGGCTCAATACTGCGGGCGGGAGGCTCGACCGTTCCGGTGGCGTAGCCGGTCAGGGCCCGTACGGGACCACGCACATCTCCCAGCTGCTCTTGCGTCCGACGTTCGTGTTGATCCGTTGTCCATCGGGCTGCCCGTCGCAGGTTCCGAGGTCGGAGTCGTTCCGCTCGCCCGTGGCGTCCCCGACGACCTTCCACGCGGCGGAGGGGTCGTCACACTCGACTATCGGATAGCCGGTGATTTCCTCGTCGAGGCCGGTAAGGCAGTCACCGGTCACGGGCTGGCCCTGCCAGGCCACGATCATCATGACCCCGCCGAGAACCATGAGGACCGCCCAGATGCCGAGGCTGATGCGGTGGGTACGGCTCTGGCGCCGCCAGAGTCTCCCCAGCCCGCCCGTCACCGTCGAGGGAGCGACGTCGAGGTTGCCGGGTCGGTGGTCGGGATACTGGTACGGGGGCTGGGACATGGGGGACCTTCCTGTGGCGCGACGCTGATGCCGTACGGGCCGGGTCCGGGGCACTGGAACGACCATAGCGTTGCAGCGCACATGGACTCAGTGCCGCAGCGCATGCCGACGGGGCGACGCACGACGAGACCCCGCCGAGTTGCGGGGCCGCACCCGAACGTCGTTGTCAAGGAGGTGCTCGGTCGTCGATGTCGATGAAAATCGCCGGTGATGTGCCAGGCTTTGGGGTCAATGTCGGCTGTTGTCGACGACCAAGAGCCGATGACGGACACCGCCGACTCCCAACAGAACGGCATTGCCCCTGGCCGGGCTGCGGGACGGGGGTCGAGTCCATAGTGGCTGGCCACCGATTCGTGTGAGATCTGGCGCACGTGTCGGACCGGCGGGTCGACCCCTTTCCCGTCCAAGGCGCCGCTGACGTGCGGCGTCGCTCACTCAAGGGTCGCCGTCGACCGCGGTGGGGCCGTGGTCGGCCAGTTGCTGGACCAAGGGACAGGACATAGTCTCGTGTGCATGGAATCGTGGCAGGCTCCCGACGTGCGCGCACTCCCCGGGCAGGGGCAGCCCTTGCGGTTGTACGACACCGCCCGCCAGGGCATCCACCCGAGCGCGCCCGCCGACGGCACCGCCCGGATGTACGTCTGCGGCATCACGCCCTACGACGCCACCCACCTCGGCCACGCCGCCACGATGATCACCTTCGACCTGGTGAACCGCGTCTGGCGCGACAACGGGCTCGACGTCGTCTACGTGCAGAACGTCACCGACGTGGACGACCCGCTGTTCGAACGCGCCGACCGCGACGGCGAGGACTGGATCGTCCTCGGCATGCGCGAGACCGCACTCTTCCGCGAGGACATGGAGGCGCTGCGGATCCTCCCGCCACGGCACTACATCGGTGCCGTCGAATCGATTCCACAAGTGACGGAAATGATCGAGCGGCTGCGCGAGAACGGCGCCGCCTACCGCCTCGACGACGGCACCGGAGACGTCTACTTCCCGGTCTCGGCCGCGGCCGGTTTCGGCTCCGAATCGAACTACGACACCGCGACGATGCTCGCCTACTTCGCCGAGCGCGGCGGTGACCCCGACCGCCCCGGCAAGCGCAACGCCCTCGACCCCCTGCTGTGGCGAGGCGAACGCGACGGCGAACCCTCGTGGCCGTCCCCGATGGGGGCCGGCCGTCCCGGCTGGCACATCGAGTGCGCCGCGATCGCGCTGACCCACCTCGGTGACACGATCGACGTCCAGGGCGGCGGCAACGACTTGATCTTCCCGCACCACGAGATGTCCGCCGCGCACGCGGAAGTCGCCACCGGCAAGGCCCCGTTCGCCCGGCACTACGTCCACGCCGGAATGATCGGCCTCGACGGAGAGAAGATGTCGAAGAGCCGAGGCAACCTCGTTTTCGTGTCCCGGCTGCGCGGCGAGGGCGTCGAGCCCGCCGTCATCCGGCTCGGACTGCTCGACTCCCACTACCGCGCCGACCGCGAATGGAACGACACCGTCTTCGCCGACGCAGGCGCGCGCTGGGAACGCTGGCGCACCGCCGTGGCCGCCGACGGAGGCCCTGACGCCGCGCCGCTGCTCGCGGAGATCCGCGCCGCGCTCGCCGACGACCTGGACTCCCCACGCGCGCTCGCCGCGATCGACCGGTGGGCCGACCGCGTCCTGAACGGCGACACTTCGGACCCGACGGCGCCCGCGCTCGTCGCCTCCGCCGTCGACGCGCTGCTCGGCGTCGCACTCTGAGTGCGTCGCGCCCCGGCGTCGCGCGCATACGATTCGAACCGGTGACCCACCGGTGAGTTCCTCCACTGGCGACACGTGTTGATTCGAGACGGATCCACCGTGCCGCAGTGACGGTGTTCTCCGTGGTGGCGATCGAGGATCGCCACCCGGACAACCGATTCCGGCGGGCCGCCGGGCCCGATGCAGACACCGCCCACTGTGTCTCGTGTATGGACTGTCCATGCCCTCCATCGTTCGCGTTGTCGTCCGGAAACCCCGAATCATTCGGCGCCAACACATCGCGCCGCGCGGTCGGAGATTGTCGCGATTGGTCAGCGTCGACGCCGTGCGTGCCCGGAATGGGCGTTCACGTTAGGGTGTCACGGTGCCAACGGCCGAACGGACAGCCCCGACCGACGAACGGGGTGGCTCCCCCGACGAAAGGGCGATAGTGGCGATCGCGATTCCGACGACGCGGCACCCGCTCCGTCGCCCATGACCGTTCCACTTCATCAGCCGGGCGCTCGCCCGGCCCATTACGCCTGTCCTCGAAAGGATCTGCGGTGAAGATTCTGCTCCTCGTTTCCGCGTTCAACGGTCTCACTCAGCGCGTGTGGTGTGATCTGCGCCGATCCGGCCACGACGTCAGCGTCGAACTCGCATCCGCGCACACCGACGAAGACGGATTGGCCTCGGCCGTGGCAATGGCCGCCCCCGACCTGATCATCTGCCCCTTCCTCAAGCACCGTGTGCCGCAGCAGGTGTGGGGCAAGTTCCCGACCGTGATCATCCACCCGGGACCGATCGGGGACCGAGGTCCGTCGTCATTGGACTACGCGATCGCGGAGGCCGCCCCCCGCTGGGGCGTCACGGCCCTGTCCGCCGTGGAGGAGATGGACGCCGGTCCGATCTGGGCCCATCGAGAGTTCGACATGCCGCAAGACCCGCCGTCGAAGGCCGCGTTGTACAACGGACTCGTCGCCGACGCGGCCGTCGAATGCGTTCGCGAGGTCGTCGCGAAGGCCGCCGATCCGCGTTTCCGGCCGACGTCGCAGGACCAGGTGCCGCGCCCCATCGACGGCACCCGGACCCGTCCGTCGATGCCGCAGTCGGCTCGGGCCTTCTCCTGGAGTGATTCCGCGACGAGCATCGTGCGGCGCGTCCGTGCCGCCGACTCCGCCCCCGGCGTGCGCGGGACCATCGACGGCAGGGTCGTGAGCGTCTACGACGCCGCCGTCGGCGAGACCGTCTCCCCGGGCACGACCCCCGGGACGATCCTCGGCCACGACGGCGACGCGATCGCGATCGCGGCCAGGGACGCCGCCGTCTGGATCGGGCACGTGAAGGAGCCGGCGAACCTCGGCGGCAACGGCGTCAAACTGCCCGCCTCCGCCGTGTTCGACGTCGCCGATCGGCCCGCCCTGACGGCCCCCGCGGCACTTCGGGCCGCCCGGTACGAACGGCGCGGAGACGTCGGGATGCTGCGGATCCGGGCGTACAACGGCGCGATGTCGACGCGTCAATGCGAACGTGTCGCGACCGAGCTGCGAGCGGCCCTCGCCCAGGACACCCGCGTCCTCGTGGTGACGGGGACCGACGCGTTCTTCTCCAATGGCATCAACCTCAACGTCATCGAGACCGCCCCCGATCCCGCCGCCGAGGCGTGGGCGAACATCACCGCGATCAACGAACTGTGCACCCTGCTCGTGTCGTGCGTGTCGCAGTTGACGGTCGCGGCCTTCGGCGCCAACGCCGGCGCGGGCGGCGTGATGCTCGGCCTCGCCGCCGACGTCGTGGTCGCACGCTCGGGAGTCGTGCTCAACCCGTTCTACGACATGGGCCTGTACGGCTCGGAACTGCACACGTACACGCTGCCGCGTCGGGTCGGGGCCGGGACCGCGCAACGCCTGCTGACGGAGAAGCTTCCCGTGGACGCCGACGACGCCGCTCGGATCGGACTCGTCGACGCGGTTGGCCCGCGCGACGCGGCCGCGTTCGACGGTTGGCTGTGGGATCTCGCCGAGAGCCACGCGAACCCGCAATGGCACAACTCGGCCCTGGACCAGAAGCTGCGCCTGTTGGGGGACGCGTTCCCGCCCGCGTACTACGAGGCCCAGGAGCTGTCTCAGATGGCGCGCGACTTCTTCGAGGACCGCAACGGCTTCGCCGCCGCGAGAGCCGCGTTCGTCGGAAAACACACCCCCGACCGGACACCGGCACGTCTGGCTGCGCATCGGTGGAGCCTCACCGGAGAACGTTGACCGACGTCGTGACGCCCGGCCACCATCGGTGGTCGGGCGTTCGTCGTGTGCGGGGGATCAGCCGTCGCTGTCGGCGTCGCTGTCGGGGTGCGGCCCACGCCGACGCAGGTAGCGCTCGAAGTCGCGGGCGATGTCGTCACCGGACGGCGGCTGAGTGCTGTGGCTGGAGTCCTTGAGCGAGTTGATGTATTCGGCGATGTCGGCGTCCGACTCGACCAGCTGGGTGACCTCGTTCTCCCAGGCGGCCGTCTTCTCGACGAGGCCACCGGTGGGGACCGGGAGGTCCAGCAGTTCCTCGATCCGGTGCAGGAGACCGAGAGTCGCCTTCGGACAGGGCGATGTGGACGCGTAGTGCGGCACGTGGATCCAACAGGAGGTGACGGGGATGTCGATGCGCTGGAACGTCGCCTGGAGGAGGCCGATGATGCCGGCGGGGCCCTCGTACTCGACCGGGTCCATCTTGAGTCGCGTCGACAGGACCGGATCGTTCGAGGTGCCCGAGACCGGTAGCGGCTGTGAGTAGCTGACGTCCGCCATGAGCGCGCCGAGCAGGATCACCTGCTCTACTTCGAGGCTGTGACAGATCTCCACGACCTCTTCGCAGAAGCCTCGCCAGTGCATGCTCGGTTCGGCGCCTGTCAGCAGCACGACGTCCCGGTGGGCGTCCGACGGTGACGCGACCGCGAAGCCCGCGTAGGGCCAGTCGATCCGTTCCACGCCCGTGGCGCCCATCTTGATGCTGGGGCGCGCCATCTGGAAGTCGTAATACGGATCGGGGTCGATTGTGGCGACGGGTTGAGCCCGCCACTGCTCGGTCAGATGAGCGATGACGTGGCTTGCGGCGTCCGCCGCGTCGTTCCAGCCAGTGAACGCCGCGACCAAGACGGGGGACCGCAACACGGGTAGTCCGTCGAACTCTGTCACGTCGTCAGAGTACGTCGGACGGTCAACGGCGGCACGCACGGCTCCATCGGATGGGGGACAAGAGGTGCTCGGATTCCGCTGGGACTCTTGAGAAGAACAGCGGACGGTGACGAATGCGGCACGCTGTTCCGGCGGCGCCTCGGTTAACGTTCCGTACTGTCACGTCCCGCTCACTTCGTCCCTACAACCGTTGCGGCCGTAGGGGAATGCCTATTGTCCCGGTCTGTCACCCGTCGACCGGATCGTGAGACGTGGCGCCGATCATTTGGCGGTGTACCGCTGTGCCTTTAGTCTGGACCAATGCCGCAAAACGCGTTCCTGTCCGCTCTTGGTAACCGTGTCCTCGTCGCCGACGGTGCCATGGGCACCATGTTGCAGGAAGCCGACCTCGACCTCGACGACTTCGAAGGCCTCGAAGGCTGCAACGAGATCCTGAGCGTCACCCGGCCGGACGTCGTGCGGTACATCCACGACGCCTACCTGACCGCGGGCGCCGACTGCGTCGAGACGAACAGCTTCGGCGTCAACCTCGGCAACCTCGGCGAATACGACATCGTCGAACGCGGATACGAACTCGCCCTGCGCAGCGCGGAACTCGCCCGTGAGGTCGCCGACGGCCACTCCACGCCCGACCGCCGCCGCTTCGTGCTCGGCTCGATGGGCCCCGGCACGAAGCTCCCGACGCTCGGCCACGCGCCCTACGCCGTTCTTCGCGACTCCTACATCGAATGCGCTCGCGGCCTCATCAACGGCGGCGCGGACGCGCTCATCGTCGAGACCTCCCAGGACCTGCTCCAGACGAAGGCCGGGATCATCGGCGCGCAGCGTGCCATGAGACACCTCGGCGTGCGCGTTCCGATCATCGCCTCCGTCACCGTCGAGACGACCGGCACGATGCTCGTCGGCAGCGAGATCGGCGCCGCGTTGACGTCCCTCTCCGCCCTCGGCGTCGACCTGATCGGCCTCAACTGCGCCACGGGCCCCGCCGAGATGAGCGAGCACCTTCGCTACCTCTCTCAACACTCCCGGATTCCGTTGTCGGTCATGCCGAACGCGGGCCTGCCCGAACTCGGCCCGAACGGCGCCGTCTATCCGCTGTCCGCCGACGGCCTCGCCGACGCGCTCGACGACTTCGTCACCGACTTCGGCGTCGGTCTCGTCGGCGGCTGTTGCGGCACCACCCCACAGCACATCGCCACGCTCGCCGCGCGCGTCGCCGGACGCGGCGCCCCGGAGCGTTCCGTGACGGGCGAGGCGGGCGTCTCCTCGTCCTACCACCACGTGCCGTTCCGGCAGGACGCGTCGATTCTCATGGTCGGCGAACGCACGAACGCCAACGGCTCCAAGGCATTCCGTGACGCGATGCTCGCGGGTAACTGGGACCACTGCGTCGAGGTCGCCCGCGAACAGGCCCGCGCCGGTTCGCACATGCTCGACCTGTGCGTCGACTACGTCGGCCGGGACGGCAGCGGTGACATGCGCCAACTCGCGAGCCGCTTCGCGACCGCCTCGACCCTGCCGATCATGCTCGACTCGACCGAGCCCGAGGTGATCGAGGCCGGTCTGGAGGCGCTCGGTGGTCGCTGCATCGTCAACTCCGTCAACTTCGAGGATGGCGACGGGCCGGACTCGCGCTACGCCCGCATCATGCCCGTCATCGCCGAGCACGGCGCGTCGGTCGTCGCCTTGACGATCGACGAGGAGGGACAGGCCCGCGACCGCGACTGGAAGGTCCGCGTGGCCGCCCGCCTCATCGACGACCTGACGGGCCGCTGGGGTCTCGGCGTGTCCGACATCCTCGTCGACTGCCTGACCTTTCCGATCTCGACGGGCCAGGAGGAGACTCGCCGCGACGGGCTGGAGACGATCGAGGCGATTCGCGAGATCGCCCGCCGCTACCCCGGTGTCAACTTCACGCTCGGCATCTCGAACATCTCCTTCGGTCTGAACCCGGCGTCACGCCAGGTGCTCAACTCGGTCTTCCTGCACGAATGCGTGGAGGCCGGTTTGACCAGCGCGATCGTGCACGCCTCGAAGATCCTGCCGATGGCCAAGATCCCCGACGACCAGCGTCAGGTCGCGCTCGACATGATCTACGACCGCCGCAGCGAGGGGTACGACCCTCTCCAGCGCTTCATCGAGATGTTCGAAGGCGTCGACGTCGCGTCGGCGCGCGCGACCCGCGCCGAGGAACTCGCGGCGCTTCCCTTGTCGGAGCGCCTGGCCCGCCGCATCGTCGACGGCGAGCGCACCGGCCTCGAAGCCGACCTGGACGAGGCCCTGCGCGACCGTTCCGCGCTCGACATCGTCAACCAGACCCTCCTGGAGGGCATGAAGACCGTCGGCGAACTGTTCGGTTCCGGCCAGATGCAGTTGCCGTTCGTCCTTCAGTCCGCCGAGGTCATGAAGGCCGCCGTGGCCCACCTCGAACCGCACATGGAGAAGGCCGACGCCGAGGGCAAGGGCACGATCGTCCTCGCCACGGTCAAGGGCGACGTTCACGACATCGGCAAGAACCTCGTCGACATCATCCTGTCCAACAACGGATACAGCGTCGTCAACATCGGCATCAAGCAGCCGATCAACGCGATCGTCGACGCCGCCGAGAAGCACAACGCCGACGCGATCGGCATGTCGGGACTGCTGGTCAAGAGCACCGTCATCATGAAGGACAACCTCGCCGAGATGATGGCGCGCGGTCTGGCGTCGCGGTGGCCGGTGATGCTCGGGGGCGCGGCGCTGACACGCGCGTTCGTCGAGGACGACCTGCGCGACATGTTCGAGGGCGGCGAGGTCCACTATGCCAAGGACGCCTTCGAGGGCCTGTCTCTCATGGACAAGGTCATGACGGCCCGCCGCACGGGAACCCCCATCGTGGACGAGGAGCGCGCGGCGAAGATCGCGCAGCGCCGTGAGCGCCGCGCCCGCCACGCCACCCTGGTCTCCGATTCGGCGCCGAGCCTCGACGACGACACGGTTCGCTCCGACGTCGCGACCGGTATCGAGGTGCCGACCGCGCCGTTCTTCGGGACCCGCGTGGTCAAGGGCGTCCCGACCGCCGACTACGCATCCATGTTGGACGAACGGGCGACCTTCCTCGGTCAGTGGGGCCTGAAGCCGTCTCGTGGCGGCGACGGGCCATCCTATGAGGATCTCGTGGAGACCGAGGGTCGACCGCGACTGCGGTACTGGATGGACCGCCTCGCCACCGACAAGGTCCTCGAGGCCGCCGTCGTCTACGGCTACTTCCCCTGCTACTCGGAGGGGAACACGATCGTGGTGCTGGACGAGAACGGCCACTCCGAACGCACCCGGTTCACGTTCCCCCGGCAGCGCCGCGAACGCCGCCTGTGCATCGCCGACTTCTTCCGCAGCCGGGAGGAGGTCGACGCGCGCGGCGGTGAACTCGACGTGATCGGGCTTCAGCTCGTCACCATCGGCCAGGCCGCCAGCGAGTACACCGCGAAACTGTTCGCTCAGCACGCCTACCGCGACTACCTCGAGGTGCACGGGCTGTCCGTGCAGCTGACCGAGGCGCTCGCCGAGTACTGGCACCGCCGCATGCGGGAGGAGCTGATCCTTCCGTCGGGTCGCAGCGTCGCCGACGACGACCCCCGTGATCTCGACGGTGTGCTGAAGGTCGACTATCGCGGGTGTCGCTACTCCTTCGGCTACGCGGCGTGTCCCGAGCTGGAGGATCGCGCCAAGACGGTCGCGATGCTGCGGTCGGACCGCATCAACGTCGAACTGACCGAGGAGTTCCAGCTGACGCCGGAACAGTCCACCGACGCGCTGATCGTCCACCACCCGGACGCCGGGTACTTCAACGCGAGATGACCCGCCGAACGGCGGGCACGACCACGACGGAACACGACCGGGAAGGCGGCATGACACGGGGTGCCCTCCGGGCCGTACTGTTCGATATGGACGGTACGTTGCTCGACAGCGAGAAACTATGGGAGGTCGGCCTCGTCGACCTGTGTGTCCATCTCGGACGAACCCTCACCCCGCAACTGCGGGCTCGAATGGTGGGGATGGATCAGATGGAGTCGATGCGCCTCCTGCACAAGGCGCTCGACCTGCCCGCCGACGGCGTGACCGCGAGCGCCGACTGGCTCATCGATCGGATGGCCGACCTGTTCGCGTCGCCCCCCGTGTGGCGCCCCGGCGCCGCCGAACTGCTGGCCTCGGTGCGCGCCGCCGGGTACCCGACGGCGCTCGTCACCGCCACTGGGCGCCGACTCGTGGACGTCGTCATCGGGGCGATGGGCGCGGACCGGTTCGACGTCACGATCGTCGGGGACGAGGTCGCCAACAACAAGCCCGATCCCGAGCCGTATCGCACCGCCGCCACGGCACTCGGCCTCCTACCCGGGGACTGCCTCGCCATCGAGGACTCCCCGACGGGGGTCGCCAGCGCGCTCGCCGCGGGCTGCTCCGTGGTCGCCGTCCCCAGTGAGGTCGCGATCACAGTGGACGGCGTCACCGTCGTCGATTCCCTGGTGGACATCGACGTCCAAGCATTGCGCGCGTTGCACTCCGGCTCGCGCTGATCGGCGGCAGACGGGCCGATAGGGTGCCGTCATGCTTCCCCCCGAGCTCGTGGCTTCGCTGTACCCCGGACGCGCCGCGCTCATCGCGTGCGAGGAGACGCCGATCCCCACGCTCGGAGCCGCCACTGGCGCGGTGCATCGTCTGCGAGCCACGCTCGACGTCGCGGGCGAACGGAACGAGTTGCGTTTGATCCGCAAGCGCCTGCGGCCGTTGACGTCGGGGCGGCACATCGCGGCGAACTCCGATCGTTCGCATTGGGCGTACTGGCGTCGGGAGCCGCTCGCCTACGAGTCGGGCCTGCTGCCCGACGGCCCTGACCTTTCGGCGCCGCGCTACATCGGCACGATCGACCACGACCTGTACACGGAGGAGATCGTCGGCGTCGGCGTCGCCGCCGTCGACGCGGCCCTGGCGCTCGGGCGTTGGCAGCGCGGCCTCAGACTGCCGGGCCGTTCGTGGTTGGCGGGGCACCAGCTCGCTCAGCGCCTCGCGGTGACCACTATAGACACGACGTCGCTGGATCCGGCCTGGCGCGCCGTGTGGGAAGACCGGTGGCGGTACCTCGACGCTCTCGACCGACTCCCGTACGTACTCAGTCACGGCGATTCCCAGATCGGCAACTTCCTCAGCGCCGAGGACGGCATCGTCCTGTGCGACTGGGGCACGCTCGGCGGGGCGCCGGTCGGGGCCGACGCGGCGCACGTCGCCCTGTCCGTGTCGAGCGACGTGCTCGACGACTACGTACGCGGACTGCGGGGCGCGGTCGACGCCGCCACGGTCGCGCTCGGCTACACCGTGACGATCGTCCTGACCGGAATCAGTCGCGCCCACTGGCACGTCGCCGCGGGCCACGATTATCCAGCGTCCGCGCGCGTCTTCCTGGACGCCGCGATCACCCGTCTCACCGGACTCCTATCACGACCGTGAACAATCCACTGTCGTTAACCAGACAGTAATCGCCCCTCCCGTGGTCTTGCTCTGGCTCGATCACGTCACTTACGGTGGTATCTGCAACGGTGCGGACGCGATGAGGTGCGATATGTCCAGTATCGAGGATTTCACAGCGGCGATTCAGCTGGCGCTCGACCAGATCGACGAAGCCAAGAACGCCGTCGCCGCCGCCATCACGGTGGGGGAGTCCACTGTCGGGACCCTGCAGGGTGCGTCGGCCTACGGCCGAGCGTCGATCACCGAGGGTGCCCGCAGCGGACTGGAGAACGTCTTGGGCGAACTCGTCAACGCCCACACGAACACCGCGACTCACTACGGCAGCGCGCTGTCGGCTCAGGAATTACTCGGCGCCGGACCGACCGTGGCGGTTCGGCCCCCGGGATCCGTGGCCGAGATACCCGCCCAACGCTCCGGCCCGGTCCGGCGGCAACCCACGGCGGAGCTCCGTCCGCCGAACTCTCGTCATTTCATCGGCCGTATCTCGGCCTCTCGCAGGACCAAGGGGCGCAACACGGTGGTCATGTCGTCGGTCGACGTCGATGCCGATCTCGCGGCGATCAACCGTGGCGAAGGCTCGTGGGATCCCGCCGGAAACGGCTGGGAGGTGAACGGGCGTCGGTACGGCGTGAAACCCGACGGCGTGAGTTTCCCGATGAGCGGGCCGGGGGTCGTCGAATTGGACCGGGGTGAGTACCGAGCCCTGCAGGGAGTCATGGACGCCGGCGGAGACATGACCAAAGTGGATGTCAAGTTGACGCGCGATCCGTCCATCACGACCGCCATGTGGGACAAGGCACTGAGTCTTCACCGGGAACACCGGTCGACCGTTCAAAGGACGGAAATCCATGGCATTTGACATCTACTTCGACAGCCGGACGACCCCCTCCGCCATAGGGGGCTGCTTGTCGCGGGAATTGGGTGTGGACGAATCCGCCGTCTTCGTCGGGACCGGCGACGAACTCTCCGCCGCGCTCGACGCCGATGCCGACGTGGAGTATCCGTACGCCTGGCTCTACACGTCTGACGCGCCCGGGGAGGAGTTCGGCTGCGTCCTTCAGGCGCGCGCCGAACTGCCCGACTTGGCCGGGGTCGTCGACGTGACGACGCTGGCCGCCGTTCTGTGTCACCGCGTGGGCACCCGCGCGCTGGTCGAGGTTGACGCCAATGTGGACCTGTGGTTGCTGGTGACCGCCGACGGTTGGTATGGTCCCGTGCTCGTCGACGGCGAGGCCTTCGGTGAGGAGGACGCCCTGGTGATCTCGGCTGCGGTGCGCCCGGTGCCCTCGGAGCCGAACATCCCCGTGTACGTCGCGGGCGGGGGCGAGGCACCCGGGTGGCTCGCGAAGGCGCCCGCGCCGGGGCGCGTCGATGTGGAGGGGATCCTCGGGAACGGTGACGGTGACGGAGCCGGCTGAGGCAGCATTCGTCGAAAGTGGTCTATCGGTGGTGTCCGGGGGTCCGGTCAGTCGGAGTCGGGGGTGTCGTCGGTGGACTCGGGTTCCTCGTCGAGCGAGTCGAGGACCTTCAGCACCTGATCGACGCAGTCCCACAGGGTGTCGCGGGCGCCGTAGTATTCGCGGACTCGAATGTCGAGCATCATGAGGCGATGCCGCAGCGCGGTGCTCGTCCCGAGATAGGGCTCGCACGCCTCCAGGGTCGCGGTGATGAGCTCTTCGGCCGTCGGCACGGGTTGTGGCGCCGGTGAACAGCCGGGATGCGGTGGCAGGCCGCGACGGTTGATAGGCATCGGCTGGACTCCTTCGCGCGAGGCGGGTGACACAGCGCACGATACCCTGTGTCACTGGACAATGGCGACCGTCGCGTTCGGGTGCGGTGGCGTCGATTTGGGTCGGTGGGGCCGGTACGCGAACGCCCCGCCGAGGCGGGGCGCCGCGAGTTCGCGAGCTCAGGCGAGCGCGGCGTCCAGGGTGATCGTCGTGCCCGTGAGCGCCTTGCTGACGGGGCAGTTGGCCTTCGCGCCTTCGGCGGCGTCGGTGAACTCCTCGCTCGTGAGGCCCGGAACGGTCCCGCGGACGGTGATGTGGATACCGGTGATGGAGCCGGCGACGGGGTCGAAACTGACGTCCGCGCGGGTCTGGAGCGTCTGCGGAGGTTTCCCGGCCTTCGCGAGGCTTCCGGACAACGCCATCGAGAAGCATGAGGAGTGGGCGGCGGCGATGAGTTCTTCGGGGCTGGTCTTGCCGCCGGCCTCCTGGGACCTCGCCGCCCAACTGACGTCGGTGTCGCCCAGATCCGATGATTCGAAGTGGACGATGCCTTTGCCGTGGGCGAGGTCGCCTTCCCAGTTGGTGCTCGCGGTACGGACGGTGGCCATGTTCGAGGCTCCCTCTGTCGTATGGGCGGCCCGGTGCCCAGGCCGGTCGATCCTCCGGCAGGGTAGCACTCCGTTATGGATTGACGACGTTTCGTCGTGGGCTTGCGGCGGGGTGTCGCGGGTAACCCGACAGGGCGCCGCCGGTGGCTCATCTCACAGCGGTGGTTCATGTCATGCCGCCGCGCGGTCAAAAAAGCGCGCTTTGGGGCGGCTTCGAGTGGGCAAACCGTACACGTTTTTTGTAGGGTTTGACTCATGCCGACATAGAACAACTGAACGGAAGGCGATTCGATGATCCATTTTGATCAAGAGAGTCGCCGTGCGCTGTCTGCCCGTGTCGGCTGGAACGTGAAGCGAGTACTGCTCGCCATCATGTTCGCTTCGGTGTTCATCGGCGTCGGATTGCACTCGGGCGACGGCCACGTCGCCGGAACTCCGGGGGAGACCGCACAGGCAAGGGTGTCCGATCACCTGACCGCGGTCGAAGTCCTGTGGGGGGAGAACCTGGCCGACGCCGCCGGGACTTCCGGGCTGCTGCATGAGGCGCCGATTCATCCCCGGTCGTTCATCGTCGCCGATCCGCGCATGGGGCCGTCGGGACTCGGGCACCTCGTCGTGCCGGTCCTCGCCGTCATCGCGGTATTCCTCGGCACCGTTCGAGCCGTCTCCTTGGAAATGCCGGTACTACCCGTTCGCCGGTGGAAAGGCCGTGCGCGCGGGGTTCCACTGCATCGCGGACCACCGGTTCCGGCGTAACGATCTTCGGCATTGATCCCTCGATCCCCTGACGGCTTTTCATCAGTGCGGCGGAACGTGTTGTACGACGCGCGTTGACGCGCGACCTGGCCAGGAGCTCAGCAGCAGACGTCCCCGCGCGCCGTCCGCGCGGTGGTTGTTCGTCGACTGAATCAAACCGGTGCCGTTCTCAGGCATCGGGAGCCTCGACACATCGTTTTACCGCGACTTCACGTCCTTGTCACCGCTTGGCGCGGGCATCGGCGGTTAGGTCGTCATTCGTGTGTGGCGAATTGGGATCGAAATGTCTCGATCGTTTTCGGATTGATCGCGTTCTCTTTCTCGGCCGCCCGTTCGGGCGGGAGGGAGCAGTCCGTACGCCCCGCGTGAGGCCCATTGGCGCCCGGCGCGACTAAAGACTTGGAGTCCCTATGGCAGTACTTGCCACATTCATATTCGTCGCTACATTCGCGCTCATCGTCTCCGAGCGCGTCAATCGCGTCGTCGCGGTGATGATCGGTGTCGCCGCCATGGCGATGGTTGGCATCGTCAATTCAGAGACGGCGTTCTTCTCGGCGCACACCGGTGTCGATTGGGAAGTCATATTCCTGCTGTTCGGCATGATGATCATTGTCAGCGTCGCCAAACAGACCGGCCTGTTCGAATACCTCGCCATCTGGGCGGCGCGACAGAGCGGCGGCCGTCCGGTTCGGTTGATGGTGTTGCTCATTCTCGTGACCGCGCTCGTCGGCGCGTTCCTCGACAGTGTCACCGTGCTGCTGCTCGTGGCCCCCGTGACGTTCTCCGTGTGTCAACGTCTGGGATTGAAGCCGATTCCGTTCATTCTGGCGGAGGTCTTCGCCGCCAACATCGGTGGAACGGCCACGCTCATCGGCGACCCGCCGAACATCATGATCGGCACCCGCGCGGGCCTTGGTTTCATGGACTTCCTGATCAACCTCGCGCCGATCACCGTGGTCCTGCTCGGTGTTCTGATCGTTCTGTGCCGCATCATGTTCCGTTCGGTGTTCGTCGAGGACCCGGTACGCGCGGCGGCCATCATGCAGCTCGATCCCCTCGACCAGATCAAGGACAGGCGCAGGGCCGTCTACTCCATCGCCGTGATCGGTCTCGTCGTCGTCGGTTTCACCCTCCACACCGTCTTGCACGTCGACCCCGCGATCGTCGCGATGCTCGGCGCCGGCCTCATCATCGCGGTGAACCGCAGCACCGTCGCGGAGTTCCTGGAGGAGGTCGAGTGGGACACCCTTGTGTTCTTCATGGGGCTCTTCGTTCTCGTCGGCGGTCTCGTGCACGTCGGAGTCATCGACGTGATCGGTAAGGCGGCCATCGACGCGGTCGGTGACGAGTACCTGCTCGCCGCCGGTGGGCTGATGGCCGGGGCGTCGACGATCGGCGCGATCATCGACACCATCCCGTTCACCGCCACCATGATGCCCATTGTGGAGGGATTTGTGGCGACGATTCCGGACGAGGCGACCGGGACGGCGCTGTGGTGGGCGCTCGCGCTCGGGGCCGACCTCGGCGGCAACGCCACCGCGGTCGGCGCCAGTGCCAACGTCGTCGCCATCGGCGTCGCCAAGCGGGAGGGTCACCCGATCAGCTTCTGGCACTTCACGAAGTACGGCATCATCGTCACCGCCGTGACGGTACCGATCGCGTTCGTCTATGTCTGGCTGAGGTACTTCATGTAACCGACGCCGTCACGCTCGTCACTGGTTCACCCGGCGCCGGGATCGATCCCGGCGCCGGGTGAGCCCGGTCGTCGTCAAAGTCCCGAGTGCTCGGTCAGCCGCCGACGTCCGTCCGGTTCGCGCACGGTGGCCCGAGTCGCGTCCAGGTGTTCCAGCAGTGGGATCGCGACGCGGCGGCTCGTGTCGAGCGCGCGGCAGCAATCCGAGACGGAGAACGGTTCGTCGATGGTCCGCAGGATCGCGACCGCCCGTGCCGGAGCGTCGGGCAGCAGGTAGATCCCGTCGCCACCCCACAGCGCCGCCGCCCGCACCGCGTGGGCGAGGAGCTGGTGGGTGGCGCCGAGCTCGGTGATGCGGCGGGCCGTCGGCGCGTGGAACGGAACGGACGCGGCCAACTCGGTCAACTCCGCGATGACGGCGAGGGCTCCCGGTGCCAGCGTCGGGCGACGCGGGTCGTGGACTCGTCCGTCGCGGATGACGAGCGTCCGTGCGGTCAGCACGGCGACGAGGGCGTCATCGGGTAGGTCGAGGATTCGGGCCGCCTCCGCTGGCGGCAGGCCGGGTTCGCTCGGGCGCGCGCGATCGTGGTCCGTGACGGCGGCGGCGAGGGCCGATTCGAGATGGCGGGCGTGCTTCGGGTCGAGAAGCCACTGTCCATATTCGATTGCCTCCTCGGGCGGCGGCGCGCCCATCGCGACGAGGTCGGCGCGGCGGGCGATGCCGCGTCGGCGAAGCAGGTCACCGGGGCGCGCGGTCGAGCGGAGCGTCTCCGCCCACGCGGCGGCCGATCCTCGACGTCGCAGCGGTGGGGGCTCCACTTCGAGCACCGTCACCGGAAGGAAGGTCCGTCGTCCGGTGTCGCGGATGAGCAGTCGATCGCCGAGCCGCAACGGAAGCGGCGTCGCGAACGTGAGCCTGTGCAGGTCGTCGGCGAGGCGGCGAGCGCGTGCCGGGATCGCGGCGGTGCCACAGTGGAGCATCACGTCGACGGGGAGTCGTTCGGCGTCGACGACGCGGACGTCGATCGTCGTGGTCCGCCACGAGCCGCCCGCTTCGACGAGGGCGAATCCACGACCGACACGCGAGAGTGGAGTCCGCCGCAGATTCACGGCGACCCGTGCCGGGCCCGATATCGACTCGACGGCCCGCCCGAGGCACTGCAGGCCCCGAATCGAGGTCTCCTCGCCGGTACCCGACACGACGAGCGTCATTCCGCAATGGAGAGTTCCCTCCGAGAGGGTGCCCGTGACGACCGTCCCGGCGCCCGACATGCTGAACGCCCTGTCGATCCACAATCGAACCGGCGCGGCGTCGTCGGCCGACGGCATGTTCGTCACGAGGCCGTCGAGCAGCGCGCGCAGTCTGTCGATTCCCGCACCCGTCCGGGCGCTGACCGGGACGGCCTCGACAGCGCCGAGACTCGTGCGCCGAACGCGGCCGACGGCGTCCCGCAGGACCGGACCGGGATCGCGCAGATCGCTTCGCGTCACGGCGATGAGTCCGTGTCGCACGCCGAACGCGTCGATCGCCGCCAGATGCTCCTCGGACTGCGCCTCCCAGCCGCCGTCCGCCGCGACCACGAGAAGGACGGCCGGGGCCGTCGCGATCCCGCTGAGCGTGTTGGAGATGAACCGGTGGTGACCCGGGACGTCGACGAAGGCGAGCTCGCCGCCGGGCAGTCGCGTGGACGCGAAGCCGAGGTCCACTGTCAGGCCGCGGCGCCTCTCCTCCGGCAGCCGGTCCGGGTCCCGGCCCGTCAACGTTTGGACCAGTGTGGACTTCCCGTGGTTGACGTGGCCGGCCGTCGCGATGACGCGCATCGACTACTCCGTGACGGCGGCGGCGACCGCCGAGATCAGCGCCGCGTCATCGGTGCCGGGGACGGCCCGCAGGTCGAGAAGCAGGCGCCCCTCGTGAACCCTGCCGACGACGGCGGGTCGGCCGCTTCGCAGAGCCGCGACCAGGTGCGCCGACACCGCCACCGCCGTGCTCGGGAGCGACACCTCGGGCGCCCCACCGCCGCCGACGCGCGCCGTCGAGTCGACGAGGTCCGCTCGGATCCCCTTGTCCGCCAAGGCCTTGACGATCAGGGTCGCGCGCTTCCGCAGCGTCGCCACCGGGGTCGACAGCGCCACTTCGACCGGGGAGGGCCCGCCGACCAGGGTCGCCTCGAGCGCGGCGAGCGTGAGTTTGTCGACGCGGAGCGCCCGTGCGAGCGGATGCCGCCGCAACCTGTCGACGAGGTCGGCCCGGCCGAGGAGGAGCCCCGCCTGCGGGCCGCCGAGCAGCTTGTCGGCGCTCGCCGTCACGAGGTCCGCGCCGTCGTCGAGGGAGGTGGTCGCGTCGGGTTCGTTCGGGAACGCCGCGTTGGGCCTCAACAGGCCGGAACCGATGTCGTGGACGACGGGCGGTCCGAGCGTGGCGAGTTCGCGGATCGACGTCGTCCCGACGAAGCCCGTCTGTGTGAAGTTCGACGGGTGCACCTTGAGGATGAACCCGGTGCCCGGTCCGATGACGTCCGCGTAGTCGGAGAGCCTGGTTCGATTCGTCGTGCCGACCTCCCGCAACCGCGCCCCGGTGGATTCGAGCAGGTCTGGAAGCCGGAATCCGTCACCGATCTCGACGAGTTCGCCTCGGCTGATGACGATGTCGCCTCGGCCCGCGAGCGCCGTCGCCGCGAGGACGAGCGCCGCCGCGTTGTTGTTCGTGATGTGGACGCCTTGCGCGGCGGGGACGGCGGCGGCCACCGCCGCCAGGGTCGACGCGCCACGGGGAGCGCGTCGTCCGGTGCCGAGGTCGAACTCGACGTCCGTGTAGCCCGATGCCGCGAGGACGGCGTCGCGGGTGGCGGAGGACAGGGGCGCCCGGCCGAGGTTGGTGTGGACGATGACCCCGGTCGCGTTGATGACCGGCCGAGAGCGGGCGGCGGTGGCGGGCAGGGCGTCGATGACGGCGCCGATCGCCGCCTCGGGCGCGAGCTCGCCACGGCGAACACGGTCGAGGGCGGCCGTCACGGTGGCCCGCACGAGGTTCCGCCCGAGGCGCTCGATCGCCTCGTCCACGGCCGGGTCGGCCAGCACCGCGTCGGTGCGGGGCACTCGTCGTCGTTGGTCATCCACTATGGCTCCTTTGTGGGCGGCATGTGGGCTCGATCGCGGTATTCTCGTGCGCTGACGACGAACGGCGCCGCTGGTGGCGGCCTCGACCGCGGGTTCATGACGGGCATTCTACGGCCGGACGAACGGGTGGTCGATCGGCGCGGCACCGTAGTCCACATGGGTTGCTCGGCGATGTCCGCGGAAGCGCTTGCGGGCCGGGCGAACCCGTCGGCGACCCCCGGGGTCGAGCGGTTATCGTCGGCTTCCCGCGTCGCGTCCGCCGGTTCCTGACGGGCATCATGGCGGAGGCGTACGGGAATCGAACCCGCCCAGCCGAGGGACTCGGCCACATCGGTTTTGAAGACCGTGAGGGCCACCAGGCACCTGCCCGCCTCCAAGGAGAAGTCTATGACCGAGCCCGAGACGACGAGCGCGCGGACGCGGTTGACGCAGTTCGCGCACGGTGGCGGTTGCGCGTGCAAGATCCCGCCGGGGGAGCTGGAGGCCCTGGTGGCCGGGCTGACCGCCCGCGTCGGACCGCCACGGGATCCGGCGGCGCCGCTCCTGGTCGGTCTGGACGGCGGCGGCGACGACGCGGCGGTCGTCTCGATCGACGCCGACCGCGCGGTCGTCACGACCGCCGACTTCTTCACGCCGGTGGTCGACGACGCCTTCGACTGGGGGCGCATCGCCGCGACCAACGCCCTGTCGGACGTGTACGCGATGGGCGGTGTCCCGATCGCGGCGGTCAATCTGCTCGGGTGGCCGCGTGACGTCCTCCCGTTCGAACTCGCGGCCGAGGTGCTGCGCGGCGGCATGGAGGTCGGTCACGGGGCTGGCTGTCACGTCGCGGGTGGTCACAGTGTCGACGACCCCGAGCCGAAGTACGGCATGTCGGTGGTGGGTCTCGTTCGTCCTGATCGGATGTTGCGCGCGGACGCCGCCGCGCCGGGCGTGCCCCTCACCTTGACCAAGCCCCTCGGCGTGGGTGTGCTCAACACCCGGCACAAGTCGACGGGAACCGTGTTCCCGGAAGCGATCGCGACGATGACGACCCTCAATCGGGACGCGTCGGCCGCCGCGGTCGAGGCGGGAATCCGCGCCGCCACCGACGTGACGGGTTTCGGTCTGCTCGGGCACCTGTACAAGCTGGTGCGGGCCTCGGGGGTGACCGCGGTCCTCGATCGAGCGGCCGTCCCATACCTCGACGGCGCGCGGCGCGCGGCCGAGGACGGCTTCGTCAGCGGCGGCAGTAGACGGAATCTCGACTGGGTGGCACCTCGCGTCGAATTCGGTTCCGCGTCGGAGCTTGACCGGTTGCTGTTGGCGGACGCGCAGACCTCGGGGGGCCTGTTGTTGGCCGGGGAGATTCCAGGGCACCCCGTCATCGGGGAGCTGCGTCCTCGCGGTGAGCACGCCATCGTGATCCGGTGACGGTCCAATTTGTCTTAATAATTGAGATTTGTCAATGTATTGACAGTCACGGACGGCGCAGATATCTTGCACTGACGACTTCGCGTGCGAAGGAAACCTCCACCCCCCCATCGGAGTACGTAGCATGGCCGAGCCATCCACAGTGACACATCGAGCCCTCGACGGTGTCGCGTACACCCTCAGCGGCGACCTCGATCTGACCCGACCCGCGACGTCCGTCGCCGAAGTCGTGGCGGCGGGTCGCGTCCACGAGTTCACGATGGGGATCGACAGCCTCGGCGACGACCTCGCCGCCGCGCTCGGCATCGACGAGTTCGACTCGGAACTGTCCTTCAACGACGGGGTCCTCCGCACCGCCGTCACCACCGAGTACGACCCGCAGACCCAGCTCGTCGAGCATCCCCTTCTGGTCGTCTGGCAGGGAAAGCACCACTGCCTGGTGACCCGTCTGTACCGCGCGTCCGTCTCGGACGCCCTGGGGCTCCTGCGAACCCTCGGCATCCGCGAGGAGGCCGACGGTCTGTCGCTGACGCCCGACGCCTCAGCGGGCACCGTCTTCGCCGGCCCCGCCACGATCATCAAGGAAGTTCCCCGGCTCGGGCTGCTGGAGATGGCCGCGCCCACCGCCGAACAGACCGCGCAACTGCCGCCGTGGAAGGGCGTACCGGTCTCCGGCGGGGAGCTGTACCGCGACACCCTCGCGGACGGCCGCCCCTTCTTCGTCCTGTCCACCCAGGAAGTGTGGGCCACGCTCGTGCCGTTGGCGGACGCCGAGGCCGACGACGTCCCCACCCTCGCCGAGCGCCTGACCCTCCGCCTGGCCGAGTGATGACCGTCCTCATCGGATCCGTGACGGCGCTCGTCGCGCTCGTCGCGTCCCTGATCGGCGCGGCATCGCACCTGGTCGCCCCGTCGGCGCTTCCGGACGCCCTGCGCGCCCACCAGGTCGTGCCGTCCAAACTCATCGCGCCGGTCGCGATCGTCGTCCCGCTCGCCGAACTCGTGGTCGGCGCGGTCGGCGTCGTAGCCCTCGCAATCGGCGCGACGACGCTCGCGGCCGTGGCGCTCGGCATCGCGGCCGTGCTGTTCGCCGCCTACGCGGCCTACATTCAGTACGCGTTGACGACCGGACGCTCCGGCCCCTGCGGCTGTTCGCGCTCCGAGGCTCCGATGGACGGTTGGGTCGTCGTCCGGGCGGGCGTGTTCGCCGCGTGCGCGCTCGTTGGCGCCCTGTCGTCCGGCGCGGTCGTGCCGTCGGCGGCCGACCCCGCCTCGTGGACCGTGATCCTCGCGGCCTCGGCGACGTTCGTGATCCTGTTGTGGCTACTGCCGACCGCGATGCGCGAACCGGCGACCGGAGGTGTTTCCCGATGGACTTCGTGACGAGCGCGCTGATCGTGTCGTGGGTGGCCATCCTGTTGTTGGCGTTGGTCGTGTCGGGACTCATCCGACAGGTCCACCAATTGTCCAAAGGGGTCATTCAGCAGCCGTTGCGGGCCGGTATCCAGCCCGGAGCGACCGCGCCCGACGTCACCGAACTGCTCGACGGCGGCGGCGTACTGCTGTTCCTGAGCCCCGGCTGCCGCAGTTGTGCCGAGGCGCTCGACGAGACGGCGACGTGGCTCGCGACCACCGACGGCACCCCGAGGGCGCGGGCCGTCTACTCCGGACCCGCCCCGGCGGACACGCCCGTTCCCGCGATCGGCGACCGGGCCGACCTCTTCGAGCGGTACGACGCGATCGCCACACCCTTCGCCGTCGTGATCGACGACGCCGGTGTGGTCGTCCGCTCCGAACCGGTCGGATCACGCTCCGCCGCCCGCGATCTTCTGACATCCATGCAGCCCAGTCCCTCGAGGAGCTCGTCATGACCGCTCTTGACCGGATACCGCCGTTGCGCCGATCGGGCGCGTCGAACCGGGGTTCACATCCCACGGCGCTGACCCCGAGTCGACCCGTCGTCTACGCGATGCCGCGACGCCGCCTGTTCCAGGCCGCGACCGCCGTGAGCTTCGCCGCGATCGGGGTGTTCCCCGCCGCGCGTGCCGCCTACGCCGACGGATACGACATCTACACGGGACCATGCCCGTCCTACGCCGTCGACCACGACTGCTCGCCGGGTTGTGGACCGAGCACGATCTTCGCCGGCTCGTGCGAGACCTCCGGTGAGCACGTGGGCTTCCACCGCAACGACGGCGTGACGTGGACCCTTCGCCCGAACCAGTGTTACTCCGGCAGCTACGACGGTTGGCTGTGGAAGTACAACGACGCGTGCGGCGCGTGCGCGTGCAGTGTGGAGCGTCGCTGTCACGACGGCTATCGCAACACCGGGTCCGGCTGGGTCCGGTCGATCTGCCGGTGGAACACCGAATGCGGCTGCGCCAGCACGGTCGCGTGGCCGACGATCCAGTTCGGTGACAACGGCGCCGACGTGTACGCCGTCCAGCACCTGCTGATCCACCGCGATGCCGCGATCGAGGCCGACGGCGCGTTCGGGCCGGCGACCGAGGGCGCGGTGCAGGCCTTCCAGGAGAGCGTCGCCATCGAGGCCACCGGCATCGTCAACGCGGGCACCTGGGCACGGCTCGTGGTCGTCGCGCGCAGCGGCGACAACGGACACGTCGTGCACGCCGTTCAGCGCGAGCTCAACAAGCACGGTCACAAGCTCACCGTCGACGGCGCCTTCGGGGCGCTCACCAAGGCCGCGGTGTCGGACTTCCAGCGGCAGAGCAAACTGACCGTCGACGGTATCGTCGGCCAGAACACCTGGCGCACGCTCACCGGCGGTGCCGTCTGAGCGAGGACGCCACAGGGGTCGGTCCACTGCGGAGGTGGTCCACGGACCCGCTGTGGCCGACCCTCGCGATGGCCGCCGGGTCCGTCGCGGCGGCGTGGTACGCCCCCGTACTGACCTGGGCGATCGTCGGCGGCTTGGCCGGGTATTCGCTCTCGGGCTCCGTTTGAACGCGTAACAGCGCGTTCGCGCTGGCCACGCCAGGTTGGCGGGCCGTCCAACGACGCACGGCGGCACTCGCCGTGTTCACGACCGGGCTCCTGCTCGGCGGCACCCTCACCGCGTCGGTGTTGTGGTTGCTGTCCGGGTTGACCAGCCCGATACCGGCCGTCGGTCGGCATGCCGTGATCGTCGCGGCCGCGGTGGTGTTCGCGCTGCGGGACGCCGGTCTCGTCCGGTTCCCCATGCCGCAGAACGCCCGGCAGGTTCCACAGGACGTACTCCAGCGGAACCTCCTTCGCGGATCACTCCAGTTCGGCTTCGAGCTCGGAACGGGAGTGCGGACGTACGTCTCGGCGAGCGCCGCCTACGTCCTCGCGCTCGGACTGCTCGTGTCGGGAGTGGACTATCCGATCGCGTTGGCGGCCGGCCTCGGCTTCGGAGCCGGACGGGCCGCGACACCGCTCATGCGGGTGGCCTCCGGGGACGGTGTCGGCTGGGACGCCCGACTGATCGGTCGGCTCCGCTTCATCACCATCGGGACCTGCCTCGTCCTCGCCGCCACCTTCGCGATTCTGCTGTTCGCCGCGTGAGCCTGAGCCTGAACCGGGGCGCGCTCGGCCGTCCGGGTGAGTAGGCTCGGCCGGTGCCCGCGACGATCCCCTCCCACCAGGCCGCCGTACTACCGATCAAACTCGCCTGGCCACGGCGCGTTGACGGCATTGCCCTCGTCGTCGGTTCGGCGGCGCCGGACCTCGCCTACGCCTTCTATCCATGGTGGCCCTTCGGATCGACGCACGATCTGGGGTCGCTCCTGTGGTGGTCGGCGCCCGTGGCCGCTGCCCTCGCCCTGCTCGTCCGGTACGTCGCGCTGCCGCACGCGGCCCTCTGTCTGCCGGATCTCGGACGCTGGCATGTGCGCGACTACGCCACCAGCGCCGACGTTCCGTTCCGGCCCGCGATCACCGTCGCCTCCGCGCTCCTCGGCGCGGCGACCCACGTCGGTTGGGACTACTTCACCCACCCCGGAGACCTGACACAGTGGATTCCGGGGCTGTTGGCGGCCTCTCCCCTCGGGCCGCCCTGGTACAAGGTCCTGCAATACGGCGGCGGCGCGCTCGGGTTGATCGTGACACTGTGGTGTGTCACGCACATCGGGCGCCATCGTCTCCTGCTCCGTTGGCACGGAACGGTTCCCGGCCCTGCCCAATACCCGACGCTGTGGTGGACGGTCGCTCTCGGCGTCGCGGCTCCACTGGCGGTGTCCGCCGTGACGGCGCGAGACGCCGAATACCCGCACATACTCGTGAATCGTGGACTCTGGATCGCGATGGTGGCGTCCGTCGTCGCGGGCGCCGTCGTCGCGGTGCGGCGGCGTCGACCACGGTCGGTGTCCAGCGCACGAGTGGTCGTGAACCCGTCGAGGTGAGCCGGACGAGCGTCCCGGTGACGATTCTGACGGGAAGCCCGCGGAAGGCGTGGCGGAGTCGGGGGAGAACCCGTGTCGTTCCCGGGTCTTCCTCGAAGACCTTCGTCCGCGCTACGACAGCCGCGCGTCGTCCTCCGCCGCGAGACGGCGGCCATTGCGGAACGCGAGCACGGTCACGAGTACGCCGACGAGTGCGATGAGGACCCCGATCCCGGTGATGACGAGCGGTCGATCGACGCGATGAGTCGGGTGAATCCGGCGCGGCGGCCCGTCGCGTCGGTCGTGAACTGGTCGGCCCAGATCTCCGTGTGCGGCCCGATCGCCAGCAGGACACCGACGATGGCCATCCCGATCCCGAAGTAGAAGTTGCCGGTCGGGTCGTCATCGTCTTCGTCGACGGGGTTGTGTTGGGGCACGTTGGTCATGGCTGTTCCTGTGGGGGTGAGGTGTCGACGTCGGGCCCGGCGGCCCGTGGTGGAGCCGGGCGGCGAATCATCGTCGTCCATTCCGTTTCGGACTCCGTCGGCGGTCCCCGGTCGTGTGATGCGCGGTTACGGCAGTCGCGTGGCGAGAAGGTCGACGAGGCCCCCGTAGCTCTCGTCGACGTCCTCGCCAAGCTGAAACGCTCCCGCGGCCTGGAGCGTCGCGAAACCGTGGGCGGTCGCGCGGACTCCCCGGATCAGGTGAACGGCGTCGGCGCCGGTGACACCGCTCCCCCGAGCGAGCGCGTACAGCACCCCGAGCAGGCGCTCGCTCGCCGCCTGCCAGTCGGCGTTGTCGATGACGTGCTGCGGCATGGCCGCGTAGCGATGCGGGTGCTCGATCACGTAGTGGCGGTACGCCAACATGAACGCCCGCAACGCCTCCGCGCCGCTGTGTCCGATCACGGCCGTGGTGACGCGATCGGTCAGTTGTTCCAGGACGCGGATACCGACGAGCAGGCGAAGTTCCGGGAGTCCACCGACGTGCTTGTACAGGGAGGGTGTCGCGACCCCGACGCGCTTGGCGACGGCGGCCAGCGTCAGCGCATGGGGGCCTTCGTCGTCGATGACGTCGATGGCGGTGCCCAGCACCGATTCCGGGGTGAGACCCGCGCGGGCCATCTCAGTGTCCCTTCAGGAACGCGAGGGTCGCGGCGATGGTGTCCTCGGCGTTGTCGACGTGCGGGTAGTGGCCCGAGCCCGCCATGACGGTGACGGTGGCGGCCCCTCCCAGTTCATCGCCGATGCGGTGGGCTTCACCGGTCGGGTCGGCGAAGTCACCGTCCGTGTCGCCCATGACGATCAGGGCGGGAGCCGTGACGGCGCCGAGTCGCGCGGGGGCGTCGCCGGGGAGCGCGTCGAGTGTCTTTCGCACCGTGTTGATCCGGCCGGGGCGACGCAGGGACGCCTTCAGGTCGCGCAGGTACTGGGCGAAGTCGTCCGGCTTGGCTCCGGGATAGAGGGACTTGTAGTACATCGTCCACAGAGTCGGGTTACTGGTGACCGCCTTGGCGGCGAGCCCCATGATCCCGCTCGGCTTGTCGTGCCGGACGGCCGGGCCGATCATGACCAGAGCGGACACGAGCTCGGGCGAGTCGACTGCCAGGTGCGCGATCGAACCGGCCGCGAAGGAGTGGCCGATGACGACGGCCGGACCGCCGAGTTCCCGGATCAGCGCCGCCAGGTCGCCCGCCGTTGCGATCGTGCCGTATCGGGACCAGACGACGCTCGAATCGCCCGCGCCTCGCAGGTCGATCGTCGCGACGCGGTACCCGGCCTCGGCGAGGGCGGGGACGAGAAGGCGGTAGGTCTGGCGGGTGTCCCCCAGGCCGTGCGCGCACACGACGAGTCGGCCGTCTGCCGGGCCGGAGATCTCGTAGGTGAGGGTTCCTTCGTCTCGGGTCAATGTTCGGGTGGTCATGTCTACTCCTCGGCTATTTGTGATAGCCACAAAGCTAATGCCATTAGCTTTTGAATGCAAGGCCGATTCATTGTGATGCCCGACACTCCATGTAGCGCCGCCCCGCCGCGTCGATTTGGTGATCGACGACCCTCGAAATCCATCGGGAGGACGCTTTCGCGGCCGGTCCGCCGCCGTCAGCCGAGGATCACGAACACGCACGCGCCGATGAAGACGACCTGGAGTACGGCGCGTAGCGGCAGTGGCATCGTCTTGATACCGCGCCCCGGTCCGGCCTCGTACATGTTCGCCGGGAACATCACGACCATTAGCACGGCGAGACACGCGGCGGCGAGACGGGTGGTCACGGGAATCAGCAGACCGATCGCGCCCGCCAGTTCAAGCACCCCGGTCACGGTGACGACGGCCGGTGCGTTCGGAATCCGGGGCGGGACCATCGCGATCAGCTCCTTCCGAAGCGGCTGAACGAAATGCGCGATCGTGGTGAGGACGAACATCGCCGCGAGGCCGAGCTGAACGGCATGCGGCCACGAGTCGAGCCAGTCGAACGCTCCGAGCCGGCCGACGAGTCGGGCCAGCGCCGTCACGGCGACGAGGGCGATCAGGGGTGCCATCGAACGATCTCCTTAAATTCATGGATCTTGACGATGGAAAGATTAGCGACGCGCCCTGAACTTGTCAATGACTAGTTATTTGGGGCACAATCCTGGAATGCCGAAAGACGTGTACCACCACGGAGACCTGAGGGCCGCGCTCCTGGCCGCGACCGCCGAACAGATCGCCATCAACGGGGTGGACTCCGTCTCGCTACGGGATTTGGCGCGGCGGGTCGGTGTGTCGCACGCCGCCCCGGCGCACCACTTCGGGGATCGGCGCGGACTGCTGACCGAACTGGCCGTCGAAGGCTTCGACCTGTTGGCGGCCGAACTCGAAGCAGCGTCCGCCGATCTTCGGGAGGCCGCCCTGGCCTACGTGCGGTTCGCTTTGCGACATCCGGGGCACTTCAGCGTCATGTTCCGGCGCGACCTGTTGAAAGTGGACGACTCGCGGTTGGTCGAGTCCCGGAACCGGTCGGGCTCGGTGCTCGAAGCGGGCATCGCGGGAACCCTGCCGGAGGAGTTGACGCCACAACGGAGGCGCGACGCGCAGCTCGCGGCATGGTCCCTCGTCCACGGCTTCGCCTCTCTGTGGCTCGAAGGCGCGCTGGAGGCTTCGGAGCTCGCGGGGGACACCCCTCCCGAGGAGCTCGCTCGTCGAATGGTCCGCACTGTCCTTTTCGAATAGTCCGTACCTCGACTTGTCGTCCGGAGACGACTCGAGGGTGGGAGCCACCGCTCCCACCCTCGTCCCATCGCTCGACTCGTCACTGCCGGTGCGGCGGATAACCTTGCGGCCCCGCCTGAGGGAAGCCCTGCGGCCCAGGCTGTTGCGGGAATCCCGGTGCGCCGGCCGGCGGATGCGGGAACCTCTGCTGTGCCGGGGGCGGGGGGAAGCCGGG
>NZ_CBCRZX010000004.1:0-74425 GCF_965137155.1 Stackebrandtia soli | reverse complement strand
GTACTGGTGCTGCGGTGCCTGCGCACCCGGGTACTGGCCGGGGCCGGGCATCCCGCCGGGGGGATGACCGGGTCCGGTGTTCCGTGCGCCGCCGTTGGTGACGGCCCCCCTCAGTTTCACCAGGCCGAACAGGACGTACCCGAAGACGATCGCCGTGATCAGGAACATGCCGATGTACATGGCGAAATCGGAGTCGGCGGGGTCGAGGATTCCACCGTAGAGTTTGGACGCCTCCCCCGCCACGTTGGCGAGGATCAGGTACGCCAACGGCAGCGCGATCCAGGTGACCGGGTGCCATCCCTTCGTTCGCAACTGGTCGCGTCCGACGAACACGAAGTCGGCCGCGACGACGAGTGGGGTGATGAGGTGCTCGAACAGGAAACCCGTCTGATCCAGGTCCCCGGAACCGAGGATGAAGATGGAGGCGACGCAGATCAGGAGCATCATGGACGCGAGGGCGCCGCGCAGCCAGGTCACGGCCGCCAGACCCGCCGCTCGCGGGATCAGCGCCACCACGGCGAGGAGCGCGAAGCAGATCGCGGTGACGAGGCTGCCGGATTGGCTGAGGAACCACAGGTCGGTCCAGCCGATCATCGGGTGATAGGCGACCGTGTAGACGCCGAAGAAGGCGCAACCGGCGACGATGAGCCGCCAGACTCCGGTGCCGACGCGCGGCAGCGCGCCCGATGGGGGAGCTTGAGTCGGAGGCGGGTACAAGAGAACTCCTTGTGGTCGGTCGTTGTCGAACTGGTCGATACATCCCGACGTCACGGGGGTGTCGGCTCGCCGGTGTCGGGATCCATGACGTAAGCGAAGGTATCGCCACACCGCAACGAGGTGCGGCCAGGCGAGTGTCATCGAACCGGGCACGGCAACGGCACGGCTCGCACCGGCCTGGTCGTGCCGACGGTTTCGAACTCCGCCCTTTCGCGGACCCGACGTCATCCGTGACCGTCCACATCAGGATTCCGAGGCTTGGTGGCGCCACTCCTGGCACTCGACGGTGGCCGACGTTCCTCCGATGCGATGCGGCTGTCTTGTCGCAGTGGACACATAGACTGCCGCGCATGTCGACTCGTTCCCCCATGCGCTCCAGTCGAATTCCTTCGGAATCGCCCATCATGGACTTCGACCTCGTCGCCGTCGACGGCCGACCGCTGTTCGTCTGCGTCGACTTCGGGAGCCGCGTGTTCAGCTGGGATCCGCTGGGCGACGCGTGGACCGGTCACGTTCTGGCCACACCGTGGCGGTCCGACTCGGAGTACGACTTCCTCGAGCTCCTCGCGCTAGGGGCCGTGGTGGTCGACGGCCGGATCGTCGTCGGTGGCGGCGCCGAGCACCAGTCCTTCACGCAGTGGGACCTGGAGACCGGCGCGGTCCGGACCTTCGCTCAGCCGACGCACGGCGGGGTGGCGAGGGTGATCTCGGCGGAAGTCGATGGGCGGCCGCTGATCGTCAGTGGTGACAGCAGCCTTCCCGCGACGGTGAGACTGTGGGACGCGTCGCGGCTCGACTCGGCGGACGAGGGGGAAGCCGAAGCCGAGGACCAGTCCGTGCCGCTGTACGGGCATTTCGACGGGATCGGTGGAATGGCGGCCGGAACGCTCGACGATCGTCCGGTCGTCGTCTCCGGGGGCTGGGACGGCCGGGTGCTGCTGTGGGACCTTCGCGAACAGTGCGTCCTGAGCGAGTTCCAGAAGCTCGGAACGCCGATCATGGGCGCCGGTCTGGTAGACATCGACGGTTTCGCGCACGTCGTGGTCGGTGGCCATCGGACGCTGACGCTGGGCGACGCGGAGACCGGAGAATGGGTGACCGCCTTCGGTGGGTCGCCCGATGCCGAGTCCGAGGACGAGGACGACGAGGATTTCGACCGGACCGGAATCAGCTGCCTCGACGTGGGGCTCGTGGGTGACGTGCCGGTCGCGGTGACCGGTTTCAGGGACGGCGTTGTGCAGCTGTGGAATCTGCGGGATCGGCGTCCCGTCGGGGTTCCCTTCGCGGCGCATCGCAAAGAGGTCTTCGCCGTCCGCATCACCGAGCTCGACGGTCGGCCGGTGACCATCACGGCGGGCCGCACGGACACGTGCGAGTGTGGAATCTCGAACCGTGACGGGGTGCCGCGCCGATCGGCCGAGGGCCATACGGGTCAACGCGCCGACGGCCCTGTCACGAGAGCGCAACGGTCGGGCCGCTTGGAAACGGAGGTGGAGCCCGCTCCGACCGGTCCCCTGGGCCGCGTCGGTCACACCCGACCGCTCGGGTTTCGCGGGGTGACGTCGAGTCTCTTCTTGTACACGGTCGAACTGCGGCGCACCACCATTCCGGCGCGTTCGTACAGCGGCAGCGCACCGGTCGCGGAGTGCGTCCACAGCACACAGCCGCGCCGTCCTCGACGGTGAAAGGCGGCGAAGGCATACCGCAGCAGGCTGCCCGCGATGCCGCGACCGCGGTGGTCCTCGGCCACCGCGACCTGCTCGATGTAGCCGTCGGCGGAGTCGGGGTCGTCCATGGCCAGCAGCACTCCCACCGACCGACCGTCCACGACGGCCATCATCGACGCGTCCGGCGCGAACGAGCCTCGCTCGACGGTCAGCACCGCCCACTCCTGATAGGACTTTCGGCGGCCCTGCCAGGTGAAGGCGTCCTCGATCAGCGTGTGCGCGGCCGGGCCGTCCGCCGACCGAAACGGCCGGACCTCGACGCCGGTCGGCGCGGGGAGTTCGGTGGGTTCGTCGTTCAGCTCGATCGACAACTGCCAGGCGGTCACGCTCGGGGCGAAACCGCGCGCCGTCAACAACTCACCGGCCACCTTGTCGGCGTTCTCGACCACCTGGGCGAGCTCCCGCGTGTCCTTCTCCATGGCCCGCGCCTCGATCCAGCTCAACAGCCACTCACCCAGTCCGCGCCCCCGATGTCCAGGGTGGACGCGGGCCTCGCTGCGTCGATCGACCCAGGCGTGCGCCACCAGCGTCCCCGTCCCGTCCTGGACCAGGACGGTGTCGAGCGCCGGGTCGAACCCGGGACGCGCGAACACGGCGGCCATCGATTCACGGTTGGACTCCGCACGCCCGAGGAGCTGACGTTCACAACTGTTGACCAGTTCGCGGATGGCGTCGATCTCGGCCGGGTCACCGGTCCGGAGCGAGTAGCCGACGGGCAGAGCGGACGTGGACGGCATCGAGTTGGTCCGATCGAAGGCGGGACGGCGGACTCCGGCACCGGGAATCGGTGTGCGCGGCGGCGGTGGCGCCCGGTGACCCGGGTGAACCCTGGGGACCGACCGATCGGGCCGACCGGAAGTCTAGAGGTCCCCGTTGCTCAGCACATCGGCTACGGCAGCGTCAGAACCTCATCGACCGCGTTATCGGACCTGCATACGACACCGGTATGCAGGAGCTTCTCCACCTTGCCGAGTGACGCCCTGACCCGTGCCTCGCGCGACCTGAGATAACGGGACAACCTCTAGTGCCTCGGCGTCCCCAACGAACGCGAGCGACCGCGCAGTTTCGCGCGTCGCGGGGATACCCGTGACCGGGACGGCTCGTGGCCGAAACCACCGCGACCGAAGGAACGCCCGATCACGAGTGAACGAGGCCCCGGAAAGCGGTTGCACCACAACCGTCCCAGGGCCTCGTCGTCACGGCGCGGTCGTCGCGCCGCGTCACGCACGTCGAGACACCGTCATCCCGACCTGGCGGATGCCGGTGAACTCAGCCACGGATTGGCGAGGTCCACGTAACCCAGATCGCTGGTCATCGCGGTCTCCTCGTTGAAGAGCGCCTTGAGCTCCTCCGGTGGCTTCTTCTGCTCCCCTTGGCGTGCTTCGGCTTCCGACTTGAAGTACATCGCCTCGGTGAAGTGCGCCTCGTCGGAGTGAATGGCGGTTCGCCCGCCGATGATGTCGGGACGGAAGTCGCCGACGGTCTCCTCCATGCGATCCTGCAACGCCTCCATCCGTGGGACGTCGTTGACCGCGCCGTGAATCACCTGTACGAAACCGGCGTCGTCCGAACCGCCCCCCATGAAATCGCTCGTGTGGGTGCAGTTGTGGAAGGTGACGTCGCCGTCGAACAGCCTGGACGTCTGCATCCACCAGTCGTGCTGTTCGGGCCGGTCGCTGTTCGCCTGCGCGTCACTCGCCGATCCGAATCGGGCCAGCGCGATGAACTGGTTGTCGGCGTTGACTCCGGCGGTGGTCCCGAGCCACCCGATGGCGTTCGGTGCCAGTTGTTCGTCCCACCGGTCGAACGCCCGTTTGAGCTGCTCGGCGTCGGAAGTCATTCCATGCACCACTTGAATGAACATGCCTACCCCCTCGCATGTGATTGGAAGCGCCCTTGCTGGGTCGCCACCTCGGGAGATACCCGAATGTCGCCGAAAGTAACCGCGCGGCCATTAGATTTCGATGAGCATTCGATGTCCGGGCGCAGTGAGAGGGGGTTCCGACCATGGATCTCGTGACGGCGTTTCACCGCAGTCTCGACGGTTTCACCACCAGGGTCGCGCAGGTCGAGGAGAGCCAATGGGGCGCTCCGACACCGTGCGAGGAGTGGGACGTGCGAACCCTGGTGAACCATGTGGTCTCCGAGACGCTCTGGGTTTCGCCACTGCTGTCCGGGGCGACCATCGCCGAGGTCGGTGACCGCTTCGACGGCGACCAGCTGGGCGACGATCCGGCGGCGTCGGCGCGGTCGGCAGCCTCCGCGGCCTCCTCGGCGGCCGACGAGGCCGGGGTGCTCGACCGAACCACGCATTTGTCGTTCGGTGACACCCCGAGCGAGGAGTATCTGAACCAGATCACGGCAGATCTGGCGATCCACTCATGGGACCTCGCGGTGGCGACCGGGGAGGACCCGGTCCTCGACCCGGAGGTCGTCGACAAGGTCGGCGACTGGTTCCAGGAACGGGAGCAGTTGTATCGGGACTCCGGGGCGATCGGGCCCCGTGCTCCGGTGCCGTCCGATGCCGGGCGGCAGGATCGGTTGCTCGGCGCTTTCGGCCGCAACCCGGACTGGTCGCCCGACGTGTGATCGGCGGGGTCGGTCGCACCGTCGGCGCGGGAGCGCGCTGAGCCGGTCCCACCGCACCGAGGGGCCGACAGCCAACCGGCGTGACCCGTCGACGTGGACCGGGACCATCCCGGCTCGCCTGTCGTCCGGGACGTCGGCCAGGCTCGGTTTCCATCGCGCCGAGGCGGCGCCATGGCCGCCGCCGCTGTCCCGCACCCGCGCGACGCGTTATCCCCGACCGGTCGAGGATGATGAACATGCCTCTGTCGACGGCGTTCACCAGATTCCTGTCCATTCGGCATCCGATCGCCGTGGCGCCGATGGGCGGTTGCACCGGTGGGGCATTGGCCGCCGCAGTGTCGAACGCGGGCGGCCTCGGCCTGGTCGGAGGTGGTCGGGGAGACCGCGAATGGCTGCGGCGCGAACTGTCCCTTGTTGACGATCGGACCGCCGAACCGTGGGGCGTCGGACTCCTGACCTGGGCGGTCGACAGCGAAATCGTCTCCCTGGCCCTGGAGTACGAGCCCACCGCGCTGATGCTCTCCTTTGGAGACCCCGGACCGTTCGCCGAACAGGTCCGCGACGCCGGTGCGAAACTCATCGTGCAGGTCACCACCCTCGATGAGGCGGCTCGTGCCGTCGAGGTCGGCGCCGACGTGATCGTCGCGCAGGGCACCGAGGCCGGAGGGCACGGCGGACGGCGGGGCACTCTGCCGTTCGTTCCCGCCGTCGTCGACCTGGTCTCGCCGACACCGGTGCTGGCCGCCGGCGGAATCGCCGACGGTCGCGGTCTGGCCGCGGCCTTGGTCCTCGGTGCGGCGGGAGCGTTGGTGGGCACCCGTTTCCAGGCCAGCCACGAGGCGCTCGTGCCGCCCCACGTCGTTCAAGCGCTTCTAGATGGACGGGGTGCCGACACCGAGCGCAGCCGCGTCCTGGACCTCGCCCGAGGCGCGGGTTGGCCCGAGGAATACACCGCTCGTGTGTTGCGCAACCGGTTCTTGGAGAACTGGCGTGACCGGGAGGACGAACTACGCCATGACGAGGCGGCCAAGCGGGCCTACCGCGAGGCGGCGGCGCGAGACGACCTCGAGGTCATCTCCGTGTGGGCCGGGGAGGCGCTCGACCTCATCACGGAAACCGCTCCGGCGGACGAGCTGGTCGCCGCACTGGCAGCGGAAGCCGAACACGCCCTCGACTTCGCGCGGAACGGCTGAGGCCGCGTCGGCGATGGACACGGCCACGGTCTTTCGGTCTGCGTCGACGGTCGCCGAAGTCGAGGAGTGCCCGTTTGGAGTGTTCCGGGGGATTCCGCGGCCCGTCGTGGCCGCCACCGGTTGTCGTGGCCGACTGGCTCGCGATGCCTTGACTCGGTGATCACCTTGGGCCAAGGAGGCGTAGTCGTTCCCGGACGTGCTCGGTGTCCGGATGCTCGAGTTTCTCCATAAGGGATAGAGCTCGGCCCAGATCGTCGCGCACCGCCGGAACGTCCTTCATGGCCTGGTGCGTCTCGGCGAGATTGAGATAGACCTTCGCCAGATTATGGGTGTTTCCGAACTCGGTGTGCAGTTCCAGCGCGTGTCGGTAGCTGGTGACCGCCTCGTCGAAGTCGCGTAGGTGGTGGTGGATGTATCCGAGGCTGTCCCAGGTCTCGGCCTCCCCGTGAGGCTCGCCGAGCTCGTGTAGGAGGGTCAGGGCCCTTTGGCAGTCGCTCAACGCATGGTCGTAGTCGCCGAGCTTGGCGCGGTGCCAGCCGATCGAGTTGAGCGCCTTCGCCTGACCGACCGGGAAATCGACCTCTGTGAACAGTTGAAGTGCCTTTTCAGAGTGAACCAGGGCCAGCGCCGACTCGCCCTGCTGCTCGGCGCAGAAGGCCAGAGCGAGGTGCGCGTTCGCCTGGCTGCGGGGTTGGCCTCGTTTGAGCGCCGTGGTGAGGTGCCTGCGCGCTTCGTCCATGTTGCCGACCCGGATGTGGGCGTTGCCGAGTGCCAGATGAATGCGATTGTGGGCGTGCTTGTCGTCGGCCCGGTCGGTGGCCGCCAATCCGGTCTCCAGAATGAGAATCCATTCGGACCAGAAGCCTGCGGCGAGGTAGGTGGTCATCGCCCAAGCCAACTGCCAGGTGTGCTTGTCGTATCCGTCATGCGCCCGTTGGACGGTGGCGCACAGGTTCCGATGTTCCTGCGTGAACCAGGTCAACGCCTGGGCACGTTTCGTGGGCGAGTACGGGACCGAGTCGGGAGTGGGTGCCTCGATGTCGATGGGTATCCGTTGTGGATTGATGAGTCGTTCCGCGGCGAGAGCGGTGTGCAGATAGTGGTCGAGCAGGCGGTGGTTCGCCGCGTCGCGGGCGTCGTCGCTGTCGTGTTCCACCGCCAGATCGAAGGCATAGGCGCGCAACAGATCGTGAAAGCGATACCGGTTGGTGGAGTCCTCGATGAGCAGGTTCGCGCGCGCCAGCTCGGTCAGCAGGGACGCGGCCTTCCGCAGCGAGGTCGCGGTCAGGGCGGCGGCCGCGCGGACCGAGAGCTCCGGCCCGTGGTGCAACGCCAGCAACCGGAACAGGCGGGCCGCGTCGGCGCTGACGGCTCGATAGGACCATGAGAAGACGGCCTGCACGTCGGTGGCCGAGTGCACGCCGAGCAGCGCGGTCAGGCCACGGTGCGCGTCGCGAAGTTCTGCGGCCAGCGCGGAGAGCCGGAATCCCGGGTGGACGGCGGCGCGGGCCGCCACCAGCGCGAGCGCCAGTGGCAGGTGGGCGCACGAGGCGATGATGTCGCCCGCGGCCTCCGGTTCGAGGAGAACCTGATCATGGCCGATCCGTCTGGCGAGCAGCTGCCGAGCCTCGGCGGCGGTCATGACGTCCAGGACGACGGGGCTGGCGGCCTCCGTCGCGACCAGGCCGGTCAACTGGTCGCGGCTGGTCAACACGGTCACGCAGCCGGTTCCGCCGGGCAGGAGCGGACGGGTCTGCGCGGTGTCGCGCGCGTTGTCGAGGATCATGAGGATTCGCTTGTCCGCCACCAGACTGCGATAGAGCCCGAGCTGACCGGCTGGGCTGTGGGGCAGCTGCGCGGGCCTCACCCCCAGAGTGTCCAGCAGCGTCCGCACCACTTCGGCGGGAGTGACCACCTTCCCGGTCGGGCTGAATCCCTGGAGGTCTATATAGATCTGTCCGTCGGGGAAATGAGCGGCGACGCGATGGCCCCACAGCACCGCCAAGGTGGTCTTTCCCACCCCGGCGGGGCCGGTTATGGTTCCCAGTGCCGCACCAGCGGCGTCGGGGGTGAGAAGACGGTCGAGCGCGCTCAGTTCCGTTTCGCGGCCGACGAAGCCGGCGATAGCCGGGGGTAGCTGGCGCGGTACGACGGCCGATCGCACCGCCGCCGACGATTCCGACGCGGCGTCTGTCCGTGCTTGGGGTTGCGCCGCCTCCAGCAGCGCGACACCGTCGGCTTCGGGGAGCCGCATCGCCTTGGCGAGCGCGGTCACGGTGGACGCCCGTGGGCGTCGATCGCCGTTCTCGATCATTCGAATTCCGCGCACGCTCACACCCGAGACTCGAGCGAGCTGCTCCTGCGACATCCCCGCCCGCAGCCGGTGAGCGCGAAGCAGGCGCCCCCATGCCGCCGCGTCATCCCGGTCTGTCATGACCCTCGTGCCCTCTTGCCGCTGATAGTTTCCTGGGTTGTGCCGCTTCTGTTCCTTGTGGTCCGTTTAGTAACGATAGAAGCTTGGTTGCAGTACGACAAGCCAGAATCCTTACCTGGCAACAGGTTTCGGATTCGGTGACGTGGCCGTCGGGTCAGCGGAAGACGACAGCGATGGGGCTGTCGGTCGGGGAGGGCGGTGTGACACCGCTCGACTCCGAGGACACAGCGAACCGAGACCCGAAAGCCGATCCACCACGATCCAGGAGGAAGACGATGCCTTCACATCACAGCAATTCGATCGGGACCCGCGTCCTGAAGGCCGTCGCGGTCGCCGTCATGACGTTCATGATGGTTGCCGGCGGGGCCACGGCCGCCCAGGCCGCCACCTTGGGTGACGTCGCGACGGTCAACTCCGTCACGACGGTCAACACCACCTCGACGGATGACGTGTCGATCCAGACGTGCGTCGGGGCGGGGGGCGGTATTCACTGCTACGGCTCCACCACGCTCTCGAACGGCAACAAGCGGTGCTACTCGGACTACCGGCACGACACCAAGTACCACGGAGCGAAGGTTGTCGGGGGTGGCAAGGAGGCCACGACGTATCAGAACGCGGGAATCTGGGCCAAGGCCTTCATCGACGTCCCGGCTGGGGCATCCTGTGCCTTCGCCTATGCCGTATAGATCCTGATCTTGCCAAGGCGGTGGCATGTGGCGCCCCGCCGATTACATGGCACCGAACCCGGCATGATCGTCGAGATCATGCCGGGTTCTCTGGCGTCTCCCCATTCATCGTTTCCGCGTCAAACGCGGTCAAGATGGTCGGGGAATGTCGGCTCGGTACACAGTCGACGAAAAGCACAAGGGGCAGAAGGTGCAGTCGGGTAAGGACCACCGGCCCACCTTGCGCAAAGGTCACCTCTGGCGCCGTGGTGGGACTTCCTTCCCGTCACAGGGGAAGGGCGCATCCGCTTACGTCGCCCCACCAAGCCGGGGTCCCATCGGACATGTCGGGGCGGTCGAAACGCGAGAAATACAGCGTCCGGAAGGTACGACCTGCGCGCTGACCGAGCGGTTCAGCGTTTGCGTTTGCCCTTGGCTTCCTTGTGCTGGAGGTAGACGAAGAGGCGGCCGAAGTTCTTGGAGCCCTTCCGATCGAGGGCCTTGGAACTTCCATCCGAGCGCAAGCCAAGTGGCGCTTGACAATCCCAGTAGATGGTCAAGCGCCACGATAAGGTTCGCTGGGAAGTCCGGTGTCGACAGTCCGTCAACGCCGTCACCCGACTCCGCGGCCGCTATGGCGGTATCAGCAGCAGGCGTACTGGTAGTAGCCGTCGCGGGCAAAGTTGACGCGGGACCGCGTCTTGGTGTGGAGACCGCCGCATATTCCGCTTTTGTAGCGGCTACTTCAGTGGGTCGATGCGATGAACTTCTCATCGACATATGCCCACGGTGCTTCGTCACGGCCAACAATGTAGTCGGTTTGTAGCCCGGCGCCGTAGAAAGGTGATGGACTTCGCGAGCCGCGATGGTGGTCCGCATTGGACCGAGGAGGACTCATGATCAGACCAAGACGGAATTCACTGAGGACACTAACGTTGGCGCTGGTGCTAGCGGTCACGGCGGTGGTCGCGCTCAACGCATTTGAGGGGCCGACCCGGGCCCAGGCGTCCACAGGATCGTCGTCGTTCAGCCTTGCCGACCCGCACACGGTGCAGGCCAAGGATCGCACCTACGTCACCTACGGGACGACCGTCGGCCCCGGTGCCGGCCCCCGCTGTGGCGCCCAGGCGGGGGTGACGTTGTACGTGCCCTTCCTCAATCACGGGTCGGGTGACACGGTCGGCATGTCCGACTGTGTCGCCGGCGACGCGCTACCTTCCGGGCCCGGCTCCTGGGCGGTGGACAACGGTGCCATTTGGGCGCCCGGTGTGACGTATTTCAACGGCACGTACTACATGTACTACACAGCGACGAAGGCCGGAACCAGCCAGAAGTGCATCGGGCTGGCCACCTCCGGTGGAGCGAAATCGCCATTCGTCAACAGGGGCGAGTGGGCTTGCCCCAGCGGCGGCCGATGGGCCATCGACGCCAACCCCTTCGTCGCCAACGGCAAACTCTATGTCGCCTACCGTGATGATGCGATCACCTCCTATCCGGAGACCGGCATCTCCATCGTGCAGGTCGGTTCGGACGGGTCCGCTATCTGGAGCACCCGCCGCGACGCGCTGAAGAGCACCGACCTCGTCTGGGACACCAAGAACACCTCCGGCGGAACCCACGTCATCGAGAACCCGTCCATCTTCGTCGGCGGCGAAGGACGCTACTACCTGCTGTTCTCTGGCAACAACTGGAAGAGCGCCCGTTACTCGACCGGCATCGCGGACTGCGGCACGAATCCCATCCCGTCGACCCGGTGCACTCTTCTGAAGGACGGCAGGAACCGGCCATACTTCGGTTACACCGGATCCGGCGGGATCGGGCCGTACCGAGGCCTGCCCGGCAACCACCCCGGCCCCGGAGCCATGGCGGCCTTCTACACCGAGGGCAACCGCCGGTGCGTCGTTTGGGCCTGGTACAACCCCGCCACCGGTAAGCGCCACCCGATCATCGGCGAACTCAAGCTCGACTCCAGCGGATTTTATGTCACGTGATTGATCCGGCGACCTTGCGCGAGTCTTCCAAGTCGCCGCGCGACTGAGAGGTCGCGCAAGATCGCCGGACACGTATCGCGAGTCCGATCACTACTGCTTCGTGCGGGTGAGTCGAGTGCGATTCTTCATTCGCCCAGTTTCGGCGCAAGGACCGCCTCACCCGTTCGATTTGCCCTGTACTCCAAGAAATCCATGTTCAAGCTTCATGTCCAATCACGCGCTTTACAGGAGTCCGAAAATGACCAGAAAGATCAGCAGGCGTAAGGCATTCGCGCTCGGAGGCGGCGTACTCGCCGGCGCTTTCGCGGGCACGGGCACGGCATCGGCGGCGACCCCCTGGTTCCGGTTGCCCGTGATCACAGCGAACATCGGCCGGACGAACCTCGGTGCCCGGGACGCGGCGATCGACGCTGTGCGCAACGCCGACGACAGGGCCAGGCCGCTGGTCTGCTTCCAGGAGATCAGCGAGGGCGATAGCGGCGAAGAAAGAATGATCGACCACTACTTCGGCCCGCTCTACACCAAGGCTTTCCTGCGCCACACGACGTCGTTCCGGATCCCGATCTGCGTCGGCAGGCCGTGGATCGTCGTGTCCAGCCGGACCCAGCGTGCGCACGGCGGCATCCCCGGCGTGACCCCGTCGCGTTGGTTCAACGAGGTCGTCGTGCGGCACGAGAGCTATCCGGCCGTCGAGTTCGCGGTGCTCAACACCCACTACATCGCGAACGCGTTCAACGGCGACCAGCGCGCGGACCTGCGCGACGAATGGTGGCTGATGCGTGACATCCATCGGGCCAGAGCACGCGCGCACCACAGCGCGGGCAGGCTGGTCATCTGGGGCGCGGACACCAACCGTCCTGACTTCGGTACCGCGTCAGACCTGTCCGCAGAGAAGAAAGCCTTCGGCACCGGCATCGATCGCCTGCACTGGTTGCCCGGCAACGGTTCCGTGCAGATCACCCTGAACGACACCAAGATCATCAACATGAACGTCGACGGTCATGATGCCCGCATGGGCATCTTCCATGTCCGCGCCGTCTGACACGCCAACCTGGAGCTTCCCCCTTGGGTGGCACACCTGAGGTGGAAGCTCCACACGAACCCGCGCCGAGAGCGGAAGAGTTTGCCCTGAAGTGATGGCGGAGTTATCCGTGTGGCCAGGATGGGCCTTCGAAGGTCGCGATCAAGCTCTCTTCCGCTTGCCTTTGGCTTCCTTGTGTTGGAAGTAGACGAAGAGGCGGCCGAAGTTCTTGGAGTCCTTGTCGACGCGGTGGTAGAGCGCCTTGATCTCCTTCTGGTCGAGGAAGCGGATGACCTTCTTCTTCAACGCGCCCGAGCCCTTGCCGGGGATGATCTCCACGGTGGCGATCTTCTTGTCGATGGCCTCCTGGATGACATCACGCAGCGCCTTGTCGATCTGGTCGCCCTTGTTGTAGATGTCGTGAAGATCCAACGTCAATTTCGCCACCTGCCGATGATTCCATAGCCCGAGTCGAGCTCCAATCCGTCAACCGTGCCGACCCTGGTACGGGCACCTTCGAATTGCCCTGGCCCTTCAGGAGGGGCGAGAGGCAGACGCTGGATCCGAGAAAGGTCTCTGTGGTCGGTACTCGTGAATCCAACGTCTGCTCAGCCACGTTTCGCTGATCACACGTGCGTACTGGTGGGCTTGTCGGCGGCCCGCCGCCGTCCGTAGGTGCGATCGCGCAGGAGCCGCTCGGCAGGACCGCGCCAGCCCCTGCGTCGCATGAACTCCGCGATGAGCACGGTCGTTAGCCACACGGCCAGGCCGACGGCCATGGCGCCTGCGGTTGACAGCTCGGCGCCCAGTCCGAGGAGGTACGGCGGATACAACGCCATCCATGCGACCGACTGCAGTAGGTAGCTGGTCATGGACCGTTCTCCGGTGGCGGCCAGTGCGGTCCCCATCCGTCCCGGACGCTCGTTCAGTCGCGCGGCGAGGAGACCGATGAGCGCCGCGTAGCCCAGGCCACCGGCGTAACCGGCCACGGTGGTCAGCCATTCGGCGGCGTAAAGCGAGCCGAAGCCGGGCTCCTGCCAGGCGCCCATGTCATGCAATCCGCGCGGCAGTCCACCTAGGATGCCAACGGGAATGCCGATGAAGGCGACCCTGCGCAGCAACGGCAGGTGGCGTGACGGCTCCTCCAGAATGTGTCGTCGGGCCGCCCACACTCCGATGAGGAACGGGAAGACCGTGGTGGCGAACATGGGAACGACGAAGATCGGCCAGGTGATCAGCCGGCCCATCGCGTCGGCGATGGGGTCCTGCGGCACCGGCCCGGTCTCGGTGGCGCTTGCGGCGGCGAGCATGCCCGCGTACAGCGCTGAACCGGCGATCGACCAGCCGGCGGCGCGCCGCAACAGGCCTTTGTCGCTGTTGCGCAGGACGGCCGCGAAGACGAGCGCGACGAGTCCATAAACCGACAGGATGTCGCCGAAGAACAACAGCGCCACATGCACGAGTCCGAACAGGAACAGCCACAGTCCCCGACGGCGTACCAGCGACCGGATCGCGGGCCACTCCCACCCTTGCTCGCGTCGGCGCAGATGGATCTGACACAGCCCGTACCCGAACAGTGCGGCGAACATTGGGTAGCCGCGTCCGTCGACGAACATCGGGAGCAGTAGTTGAGTCACGGCGTCGGCGGAGGATTCGCCGGACCCTCCGCCGAACAGCACGGCCATGATGCGGGCGTGCGCGAGTGCGATGACCAGCAACATGATGCCCCGCGCCAGGTCGGGGGCGAGGGATCGGCGGGCCGTGGGTGTCGCGGAGGGCGATAGGGCAGGGGTGAGCAGGGGCATGGCGGTACCTTTCGGGGGACGAGCCGCAAAGAATTAGATACGGAACCGTATCTAATAATAAGATACGCACACGTATCCAATGAGCGAGGGGTAAGTGTCCGAACCTGTCAAGACGCGCCGGCGTGGAACCGAACTGGTACACGCGATCTATGACGCTGCCATCACCGAGCTCAATGAGGTCGGCATCGGTCGATTGACGATGGAGGGGATCGCTCGACGGGCGGGTGCGGCGAAGACCTCGCTGTACCGGCGTTGGAGTGACACGCATGATCTGCTGATCGAGGCTTGTCATCACTTGATGCCGCAGGAGGCGCCCAGCCCGAGGGCGGATGATCTGCGGGGGGATCTTGTTGCCGCGCTCAGGCTTATGCGGGCCTGGATGGCGACGCCCGCGGCCAGGGCGATCGCGGCGATTGTGGCCGGACGGCATTCGCATCCGGAGTTGACGGAGCGGTTGTACTCGGAGGTCTTTGATCCGCGGGGGTCACGGTTCACGTTGACCGTGCTCAAACACTATGCCGAGAAGGGGGAGATCGATCCGGTGCGAGTGACACCGGTCGTATCCGATATCGGGGAGGCGCTGGTGATCAAGATCGTCAATGACAAGAACGAGCTGCCCACTGACGCCGAAATAGACGCCGTTGTGGATGAGGCGATCCTTCCGGCCGTGGGAGCCGTGAATCGGCCAGTCTGAGGGTCTTCGGCCAGTTCATCGCGAACCGCGTCAACGCCCTGTCGCCCGTCGGCGAGAACGTTTCGTTCGCGTCGAGGACGAGGTCGGCCACCTGCCGATGATCGCACGGCGAGTGTGAAGGTCCGGCCTACGGAGCGCCGCGCCCGTTAGTGGGGCGGCCGGCCGGCGAGCGCGATCGTCGACATCGCCCCCGAGTTGGTGTCGTATTGGCGGGCGGGTGTTCGTTGATTCGGTATGCGGCCACTCGGGTCGCCCGGGCCGACGGGCACGATATGACCCTCGTCCCGGTTTGAGAGGAGAGACGACAGTGGTGGAGTACCTGATCGCGTTCAACGAGGAGTGGGTGCCGGAACAGACGGCCGATGAGCTGCGTGAGAAGGGCACCTCTGCTCGCGCCGTGCTCGACGAGATGAGGGCCGCCGGGGTCTTCCTGTTCAGCAACGGGGGCATCGACGCCTCGACCGCGGTGTGCAGTGTCGAGGCGAGGGACGGGGAGCCAGTCTTCACCGATGGGCCGTACGTCGAGACCAAGGAGCATCTCGGCGGATTCTGTGTGGTGGACGTGCCGGACGACGACGCCGCGCGGTACTGGGCCGGTCGGCTCGCCGTCGTGCTCGAATGGCCGCAGGAAGTGCACCGGTTCCCTTCCTCGGAACGACACCGGCACTCGAATCACGAGGAGTGAGATGTCCCGGTGTTCGCCGCCGGGCTCGGGATCGGCGGCGCGCGACGAACTCGACGATCACCTCGTCACGGATGCGGTGTCTACAGTATCCATTGGCGTCGGGTGTGCTCGACGCGTTGCCGAAGCGGGAGGCCGCCGAGTGACTCGGCGGTCCATCCACGCGCTCCCGACGTCGTGACCTCTGTCGAGGAGGCGATCGCCCGCGTCCACCGCGTCGAGTGGGCGCGGACGGTCGCCGGTCTCGCGCGCCGCTTCGGGGACCTCGACCTCGCCGAGGAGGTGACGGCCGAGGCGTTCGTCGCCGCGGTGGAGCGGTGGCCACGCGACGGAGTGCCGTCCAATCCCGGTGGCTGGCTCACCACCACCGCGACCCGCAAGGCCATCGACCGGCTGCGCCGCGAGTCCAAACGCGACGCCAAGTACCAGGCTGCCCACATGCTGTCCGACCACACCCCTCCCGAGCCGACCGGTCCGGTCGAGGACGACCGGCTCCGATTGGTCTTCACGTGCTGCCATCCCGCACTCGCGATGGAGGCGCGGGTGGCACTGACCCTGCGTCTCGTCGGCGGTCTCACCGTCGCCGAGATCGCCCGCGCCTTTCTCGTGCGGGAGACCACGATCGCGCAGCGGATCACCCGCGCGAAGGCGCGGATCAAGGCGGCCCACATTCCGTATCGCGTGCCGTCGGCTGGGGACGTCCGCGAACGGTTGGCGGGCGTGCTCGCGGTCGTCTACCTCGTCTTCAACGAGGGCTACCTGGCCGGCGCGGGCGACGATTCGCTGCGCGCGGACCTGACCGACGAGGCGATCCGTCTCGGCCGCCTGCTGCGGTCGCTCCTCCCGGACGACGGCGAGGTGGCCGGCCTTCTCGCGCTGATGCTCCTGACTCGAGCGCGAAGCGCGGCGCGGGTGTCCCGGACCGGCGAACTGGTGACCTTGGACGAGCAGGACCGAGGCGCGTGGAATCGGGAGCTGATCGTCGAGGGCCACGCCCTGGTCCGCGAACGAATCGCCGCGGTCGAGGCGGGCGGGACGCCGCCGGGCCGATATCAACTCCTGGCGGCGATCAACGCCGTGCACACCTATGCGCCGTCCGCGCGCGAGACCGACTGGTCCCAGATCGTCGTGCTCTACGAACGGTTGGCGGCGCTCGACCCGTCGCCGATCGTGCGACTCAACCGGGCGGTCGCGATCGGCGAGGTCGACGGGCCCGACCTGGCGCTGGCCGAACTCGACCGACTCGCCGGGGACCTCGACGACTATCACGCCTTCCATGCCGCCCGCGCCGATCTGCTGCGGCGACTGTCGCGCAGCGGAGAGTCGCGGGCGGCGTACGACCGGGCGATCCGGCTCACCGGCAACTCAGCGGAGCGGTCCTACCTCACCCGACGACGCGACCAACTGGCCGACTGACCGAGGCGTTCATATGGTCAGGTTCGGTGTACGTCTCGCCGCGAGCCTTGGACGCCCGCATCACGGGGGTTAGTCCTTGTCCGCCTTGGACACCATCGCGAAGGCGTCGATCCACAGCCGCAGTCGTTCCGGCGGTTGGCCGATGAGATAGGTCGCCCGCAGCTTCGCCGGGAGATGCCGCAACAACCGGGCGACCTCATCGATGTGCTGCCGCAGTTGCGATACCTCGGAGTTGGCGAAGATCTGATGCACCACATCGGAATCGCCGTTGCCTTCGGTCTCGGATCGGGCCGAGGCGAGCTTCGACTCCCAGGCGTCCACATTGGCGGCCAGCTCGTGAATACCGATGTGGCGCTGGTCCGCCAGTCGAGCCTCCAATCCGGACAACGAGACGGGTGCGTATTCGCCTTCACCCAAATAGATCAGACCCATCTCCAACGGTTCCTCGGCCAGATGGAGTTTGATCAGCCGCTCGAGGGTGCGCTTGCTGATCCATTCGCGTCCCTCGTCGTCGATGTCGTTCTTCCACCATTCCAGGACCGTCTCGGCGACCCGACCGTAGGTGTCGATCAACCATTGATTCGCGGGAATGTCCTCCGGCCCCACCTCATAGGACACCGTGAACCGGCTCGCCTGTGCGATGTTGTTGCTGCTGACCAGCAGTTTGCGACCGAGGTGGTACGGCGGATTCTGGATGGCGATCTGGGCGCGGAGATTGTGGATCGGCCGTCCGGCCAGCGACCATTCCTGCGTCACCTCCATCAACTTGGCGAAGGTCGCCTTGTCCTTGGGGCGGTTGTACTCGTCCCAGATCAGCACCTTCGGCTCGGACCCCAGGAGCGCTCGTGAGAACAACACGTCCAGGGTGCCGTCGGATGAGGGAACCGGCACACAGAGGTCCTCCAGATTCGTTACCGGCAACGAGAAGTAGACCGGTGGCCGCCCGACTTCCTCGGCGGTCACTTGCTTGGCGATCTCCGTCTTGCCGCAACCGGGTGGGCCTTGCAGCAGGACCGCCCAGCGACGGCGAATGGCCGTACGCAGGAGCCGCCGCACCGGGTCGGCGACGCGGGACGGGTTCGCCGCACCGACGGACTTGGCGATACGACTCAGGATCGTCGACGTCTGGTCCTTGGCACGCTTACCATCCCCTGTGGATTCACTGAGCCTGACCCGGGAACCATTGAGCAGCGGCAGTCCCCAGATGAGCGGAAGCCCCTCTTGCGCACAGTCGAGGATGTGCTGCATGGTTCGGGGTGACAGGATCTGCCGCAGCGGCGGCGACAACGACGCCCAGGTGCGAAACACCTCGGTCAGGTCCCAGTCTGGATACCGCTGGGCGAGCTTCCGACGCCAACCGGTGTCGTTCGCGGTGATCCTGATGGTCACCATCCGGTCCAGGACCGCGAGATCACTGCGCCGCGCGCTGGTCTCGATCACCGACTCGTTGTCGGTCAGGAACACCCCGACGCAGCCCAGGGAACGCAGGTCATGCTCGCCCAGCGTCCAGTTGCAGGCGATCTGCATGAGCTGGGACTGGATGAGGTCGCCCGCCTGCAGCGAATCGTCGATCAGCAGGACGAAGGGACTGCCGGGCCGCAGTTGACGCATGATGAGTTGCCGAAGCGCGAGTTCGCCCGACTCGGTGCGCACCGGTGCGTTCACCAGCAGGTCGTCGGGGGTCAGGTTCGCCGCGGGAACGAGCACCACCTCGGTGCCGGGGTGCCGTTCGGGAATGTGGGACAGGAACGTGGCGGTCTTGCCGATGCCGTGTTCCCCGAAGACCTGACCGGTCTGTCCCATCGAGATCATCGCGTCGATGAACCGTTCGAGTCGCGGAGCCTGAAGATCCTCCGGCGGCACCGGGTACGTCGCGGTCGGGGTCCACCTTGGTTCGCCGCTGACGACGGACTGCGCTGAGGTCGAATCGGTGACGGTCACTGCTGTGTTCTCCACTGGGTCGAGGCGGCTGGTCATGTGTGGTGGGAAATCCGGTGGCAGGCCATCGGGGGTAGTTGGCGTTCGGGCCAGTCGTCGCCGCCCTCGGTGATCAACCAGATCCACCGGTCGGGGTCGCGAGGCTTGACGATCGGGGCGTAGCCGTCGGTCACCATGATCGCGGCGTCGAAACGCGTGTCGAAGAGTTCTCCGTCGATCGCGTACCGGCCCTCGGCGTAGTCGACGACGTTCTGGAAGCTGGTACCGCCGCCACCGAGGACCGGCTGTCCGGGTACGAACGGCATGACCGTACCGTCAAAACTCAGCCAGTGAGTCTCCACGCCGTCGGTCTGCCCGACCAGGGTGGTCAACCATTGGACGACCTCATCGGGCATGGATCCGGAGGTGTCGATCGCGATCAGCACCACTTTGACGCGTTCGCGGCCCCGCCTCGACAACATCGGTTCCATGCCGAGGGACAACATCACCGCGCCGAGCTTCTTCGGGTAGACCAGCCGTTCGCCGTCCCGCAGCTTCGAGGCCAGAGTGTCGATGAGCCAACGCTTCCACCATTCCACCTTGCGGGTGGCGGGTGTCTCGCCGCGCAACGCCGCCAGGCCGAGACTGCCCCACAGACGCCGCAGGCGGTCGCCACCGCCCTCGGTGCGGTCGGCCATTTCCAGCAGTTCCTCCCTGGCGAAGGTGTTGCCGTTGCGCGCCTGTCGCATCACCTCGGCGAGCACGTCCGCGCCCAGTCGGCCGACCGTCTCGTCGTCCAAGGGAACCCCCTCGCCATCGCAGTCCTCGCCCATGTGAATACAAAGGACCGGTGGGATCGGGGGGTTCGTCATCCTTCGAAGCTCGGCGTACACCGACATGTCGGTGTCCACGAATTCGCGGTAGGCCAAGGGTTCCAGACCCTGCTCCTGGAGATCCGACACATACATGCCGTGAATCGTCCGTGGATCGATGCCGACCTGCTCGGAGGAATCCGTCATGTCGGCGTCGCGATGCACCGGAAGGCCGGTGCGTCCCAGCCTGGTCAGCACCACGTGGTTGATCGTCACCTCGGTGGCCACGGTGAATATCGGGTCACTCCGCAGCTCCTTCTCCACGTAGAGGTGACGCTGGATCAGATGGCGGGCTTCGTGGTACAGGATGAACTTGACGCCTTCGGGGCCCAACGCGACGAAGAAGTCCGGGTTGTACAGCAACATGCAGGTGCCGTCACCGGTGGCGGCGACCGCGGCGGTGGGGATCGCGGTGGTCGGTATCTGGTAGTGGCACTTGGAGTACAGCCACGATGCCACGGCGCTGTCGGCGATCCCGAAGTCCAGCAGCACGGTCTCCTTGATCCGGCGGGCCTCCTCCACCACCTCGGGAGCGGCCGGGTCGTGCGCTTGGAGTGCTTTGCGGTCGGTCAGGTCGATACGTGGTCGGGAGGGTCTCACGGTGGCCTTCACAGTGGTATTCATGATCGGGACCTCAGCTCGCGGCCGCTGCGGTCGTCAAGAGTTCGGCGACGCTGCCGGGGAAGTCCGGCACCATGCGGGCCGCCAGTATCCACGCCTGAGGGTCGTCGCCGATGGTGGCCGCCATCAACGGCGCCAGCCGCTCCGGGGGCGTCATCCTCAGGACGGCGCTGACCGGGTGGGCGTGTTGAAACACGTCGTCCCAGGTGATCCGGCCCGCATCGAGCGCCACCCGGATCCACCGGCGGCCCTTGCTGTCGGAGGAGTCCGCGGGGTTGTCCTTGAGGACCTTGGCGACGTCCACTCCGGCCATCAGCTTCGTGTACGCCCGGTGGATCCGGCTCGGCAGGATGGTCTCCGCCTCCTTCACCAGCGAAGCGGGACAGTGCTGCGCCCGGCTGAGTCGCCACACCGCGTCCGGCGAGAACGGCGTCCGGCGATGCGCGGCTTCCAGCGCCGCCCAATCCCAGTCGTAGGTCTCCTTCGACAGTTCCGCCAGATCCGTTCGGGTGCGCCACGCGTTCGTCTGTCCGTCGGGACCGGTCTCCCACTCGACTTCGGCACGAAGCTCCTCGAGGGCGGCGTCGAGGTCCTCGCGGTTCAACAATTCCAGGACCTGTGCTCGGCTCTGGGTGTAGAAGGCTCTCACCGGTTTGAGCTCGGTCGTTTCCCGAACCGCGGTCGCACCGAAGCGTTGCCAGACGTCCAGGAACACGCGTAGCTGCGGAACCCGGCCGCGCACCACGATCTCGTAGGAGTACCCGTCGCCGGTCAGCATCAGCTTCCGGTGCTGTTCGGCCGTTTCGCAGGCGGCGAGTCGTTGCACCGGACCGGGTGCGGGGCCCGTCGACTCGCGCACGGCGATCCAGGCGTCCTGGGCTCGCCCCGGAACGTCGGTGTGGGCCCGCCACGTGTCCCGGTGGTGTCCTCGGTGGAACAGGTCGCGCAGGGTCTGCTCGTCGAGCAGCGGTATCAGTCGACTGTGGGCACTGTCCGGGGCGGCGTTGAGCAGGCATATCAGGGCGGCTCGTCGACCGCTGAGTGTGCCGGAGATCTTGGGCGCGCCCTTGACCGCGGGCCAGGTCGCGTCGCCTTCTCCATCGCGGGTGTCGGCCGCCTCGCCGAGCAGTTCGCCTATGGTGCCGCCGAAGCGTGCCATTCTGGAGGCCACGGTGAGCCAGGCATTCGGGCTGTCGCCGAGGTGCCGGCCGACTAGATCGGCCAGCGCCGTTTGGAACTCCTGCCACGACGGCCCATAGGAGTCGCGTGTGGATAGTGTGATCTCCAGTGCCGCGATGGCCGGTTTCGCGGTGTGGAGCACGTCCTCGGCGCTGACGCCCACGCCGAGTCCGTGTTTGACCAGTGCTCGGGTGATCTTGGCGCGACTTCTGGACGGCCAGTCGGCGGTCAGCAGGGAGGCGTCGACGGGGGAACCGTGCTTGGCGACCGCCTCCGGGTGTCGACCCAGCAGCGCGAGCCGAAAGTCCTCCGGAATGTCCTTCATGGAGGCTAGTGCGGCGGCGGCGAGCTCTCCGAAGGGGCGGGTTCGGTCGGCCTCGCGGAGGAGCTCCCAGTCGAGGTCTTCGCGGACGTCCAGGGTGTCGCGGTGGGCGCGTAGTCGCTTGACCGGCCCGGATTCCCAACCGTCGTCGAGGATCGGTTCATGGAGTTCCTCGATCGCGCCACGGGTGCCTTCCGCTTCGGCGAGCGCGCGCCGAAGATCGGTGTCGTCATCGGTGGTGATCAGCTGCGCGGCGATCTCGGACACCGTCGGTTCCAAGCCGCTCCGGTCGAGCGCGGTGAGGTCGCCGTGTTCGTGGATCGACAGCAGGCCGCGCAACTGTTCGGCGCGGGTGAGCTTGACGCTCGGGTGCGTCAAGATCCGCGACACCTGTTGCGGGAACGGCGAATACACCAGGGCATTGGAGGTCTGACGGTGGGAGGTGACCTCCGCTTCGCTCGCCGCCGCGGCGATCCGGCGAAGCCGCAAGTCCAAGCGCGTATAGCCGCCGAACATGCTGCGAAGCACCGCCACACGTCCACTCGCCGCCAGTCGTTCTCGCACGTCGCTGCGCGCTATCAGTGTCCCGTTGGCCAACAGACGATCGATGATCTTGTCATCGAGATTGGACAGTGCGGCGTCGACGAGCAGATCACCGATCAGGGGATCCTTGCCGATCTCCTGATTCGCCAGCAGATCGAGCAGCAGCTCGGGTCGTTCGCCACCGAGCACGGCCTTGATGAGGGAGATCGGCAGGACTCTCGCGGTCTCCAGTGGGCCTCGATACGAGTCGGTCAGCAGATCCGCGTGTCCGTCGAGGACGCGACTCCAATCCGTGATGACGGCCGATCCGAGCAGCGGGACTATGACGTCGTTGTTCATCTGGGGGGTTTCCTCGCGGTGTGTCGAGTCGGCTGCGACGCCGTGATGCGATGGGCCGCCGAACGCGGCCGGTCGGTCAGCCCGTGGCCGCGGCGGCGGTGGTGAGCAGCTCGGTGACGGTGCCGGTGAAGTCGGGCAGCATTCGCACCGCCAGAATCCAGGCGTCGGGGTCGTCTCCGATCGTCTGGCTCATGAGTGCGGCGAGCGCGGCCCGTCCCTCGTCCGCCCCTTTCACCTTGAGCTGGGCCAGGACCGGTCGGGCCGGATGGGCGTGTTGGAGCGCTTGCGCCCAACTGAGCTTCCCGGCGGCGATCGCCACCGGTATCCACTCGTCGAGATTGCGGTCGACATCGTCGGCGGGGTTGTTCTTGAACACTGTGGACACCTTGGTGTCTGTCATCAGCTGGGTGTAGGCGCGGTGGAGGCGGCTGGGCAGGATCGCGCTCGCCTCGGCTTTGAGCTCCTGCGGACAATATGCCAGCTGCGCCATCCGCCAGACCGCGTCATGATGGAACGGTTCCCGGCGATGAGCCGACAAGAGGGCGTCCCAGTGCCAGTCGTGATCCTCGTCGGCCAGGCCCGCGCGGTCGGTTCTGGTGCGCCAGGACTGAATCTGGAACTCCGCGGTTCCGCCATTGTCGACGATGTTCTGCAACTCCCGCAGTGCCCCATCGACATCGGTGCGTTCCAGCAGCTCTTCAAGAGTCCTGCGCGCTTCCTGATAGGACTCGAAGGTCAACGGTTCGTACGGCAGCAGGTCGAACACCGTTTCCGGGCCGTGAGCCTTCCACACGTCCAGGAACAGTTTTAGTTGTGGAATCCTGCCTTGTGTGGCCTTGAACAGGTAGCGGACCTTGCGTCCGATATGGTCGGTGACGAGCTGGGCGTCGCAATGTCGCAGATCGGTGATCCGCCAGTGTTGCGGTCCCGTGTACTGGACCGCCTGCCGCACGACGTCGGTGTTCCGCAACCAGGACTTCCGTTGCGCCTCAGTCGAGGCGGGTTGCGTCAACAACTCCCGCAATAGCCCGGGAGTCAAACGGGTGAACCTGTCGATGGCCTCGACATCCAACACACCGCCGCCGACATACCACAGCTCGGCGTCGGGATCGTCCGAAGCGAGCACCATGTCGATCCACTCCGGCCGCCAGCGGCAGTGGTTGAGCAGGTCCAGTCGGGTCATGTAGGACATGTGCGGGAACATGGCGGCGTGCGCGGCGCTGTCGGCGACGTCCAGCAGTGCCACGAAGGCCTTGTCCGCGCGGGTGGGTTCGAAGTTGTCCAGGCCTTCTCTGGGCCTGCTGGGAAACGCGCCCGACGGCGTTTCCGAGGCGGAAGCAGCGGCCTCCAACAGCTCCGGAACCGTGCCGTCGAAGTGGGGGAGCAGTTCTCTCACCGCTCGCCATGGCCGCAGTTCCGTGCCGAGGTGCTTCGACACCAGCTCGGCCACCATTTCGGAGAATTCCCCGGCCGCGGCCTTGTGGGCGTCGCTGTGCGATTCGCGAGGGGGCACGCTCTCCAGCACCGCCATCGCGGGCCGACCCTGCCGCAACGCCTCGGTCGCGGAAATGCGTCGCCCGAGCTCATCGACGATCAGCTCTCGGGTGGCCTTCGCGCGGCTGCGTTTGGGGCAGGGCTGGATCAGGAGGGCGGCGTCCAGGCGGGCGGCGTTCTCGATCACGACCGAGGGGTGTCGGGTGAAGAGCAGATCCCGCAGTTCGTCGGGGCAGTCATCGCGCTTCACCAGCACATGGCTCGCTCCTTTGGTGAAGGGCTTGCGGCGCCCCGCCGCGACCAACACGTCCCAGTTCAGCGGCTCGTGAAGTTCCAGCAGTTCGGCGTGTCCGGTCAGCTTCGTGTCGTACAGCTCCTCCAGGAGGCCCTCGTCGCCTTCGGCGACGGCGATGGCGTCATCGAGTCTGCCCAGTTCGCCATCGGTGGTGATTTCGTTGAGCAGCTTGGCGACGTTCGGCCGAAGGCAGGACACGTCGAGCGTCGACAACGCGGCGATTCCACCGTCGTTCTCGGCAAGGGATCTCGCGGCGAGCAGCTGCTCCGCGGTGGTCAACCCGGTTCCCAGCTTGAGAATCGCCTCTCGGACCATGGCCGGTACCGGGCTCACGACGGCGGCGCGCAACCGTTCCAAGTCTCGGTTGATCTGTCGCATTCGGACGGAGAAGTCCTCCGTCGACGCTGCCATCACCATGCGGCGCAGCCGCAGGTCCCAATCGTTGGACGTGTACGGAATGCACGTGCGTTCCAGCACCCGGGCATGCCCGGTGGCGGCGAGGCGTTCCCTCACATCCCGGCGTCCGCCCAGATGGCTGTTGCCCATTATCGCGTCGACGACGACGCCGTCCAAGTTGGCGAAAGCCGCGTCCAGCAGTGGTCGGGCGGACTCGGGCCTCAGGGTGACCGCTGTGTTGCCCAGCAGTTTGGCGAGCAGGCCTCGATCCCCACAGTCGAGGACCGCCTCGATGAGGTGCTCGGGCAGGTGCCTGCAGGACGGCAGCGCGTCGGCGAAGTTCTCGCCGAGGCCGACGGCCACCCGCTTCACATCGGTGAACTGTGAATTCTCCACCATCGCCAACAGGGCGAAGAGCTCGTTGTTGGACCGTGACATGGGTGCCGCTTTCGTCGAGTGACCTGAATCAGAATGCATGCTAGGGGCGTGGTGCGACAAGACGACCGCGCGGGACCCAGCATGCCGAACCGCCGATCTTCCGTCGCCGTAGGCACACTGGTATCCGAAGCGCCACATTGGAGTACATTGTGGTGCCGGTGCCGCCGATGTCCCTGCCGTTCGCTCAGCGCCCCACACGATTCCATTGGACCGCCATGGTGAACGCTCGGCGGGATCGACCGACCGGCGGTCGGTGTTCGAATCCGCCATCGATGGCGGGCGTTGCGGCTGGCCGAACACGTCGATATTCCCACGTCATCGCTCCGCGACTCCCATATCGGTGCGGCCGTCAGTCGACATGTGAGGGCCGGGCGGACGCGAGTGCTTCCACGTTCGACGTTGGTCGCTGTGTCGCACGAGACTCCTATACTTTCGCCGACCCCAACCCCCGCGGAACGCTGGAGCCGACGTGACCGAAGAACGCACATACCTCGAACTGTCCGAAGACGCCGGTTCGGCGCACAAGTTCTACGAGGTCGTCGTATCCGGCCTGAACGTCAGTGTCTCCTTCGGACGCATCGGTGCCCCTGGGCAGGAGCGAGTGTCGTCCTTCGACACGCCGCAGAAGGCCCGTGCGGCGGCCCAGCAGAAGATCAATCAGAAGCTGCGCAAGGGTTATGAACCCGCTCAACGCGGTGTGCGGCAGGCGCGTTCGATTTCGCGTCGAACCATGACGAGCGCCCGTTCCGGCGCGAAGCAGGCTCCCGTCCTGTGGAGGTTCGACAGCGGCGCCGCGGCCTTCGGCATCCACATCGACGACGATCGCTGCATGGTCGGCAACGAGCGCGGCGACATCTACACGGTGACCCACACCGGTGAGGTCGTCGGTCAGTTCCGGCTTCCGGACGGCGTGAAGTGCCTGGTCTCCGACGACTTCTGGCTGTACGCGGGCTGCGATGACGGCCGGGTGTACGACCTGTCGGGCAAGGTTCCCCGCGTCGCCTACGAGATCTCGGCCGATGTGGACATCTTCTGGCTCGATGTGGACGACGCGATTCTCGGTGTCTCCGACCGAAAGGGCCGCGTAACCGCCATCGACCACGAGGACGAGTTCCAGTGGGCGCGCGACGTCAACGGCAACGACGCGTGGATGGTGCGTTGCGACGCCGACGCGGTCTACCACGGCCATTCCAAGGGCGTCGCCCGTTACCGGGCCACTGACGGGACACCGATGTGGAAGACCGACGTTCACGGAAACGTCCTGTTCGGCTGGCAGGAGAGCGAGAGCGTCTACGCCGGAACCGGGGCCGGGGATGTCATTCGACTGGCCAAGGCTGACGGCATGATCCAGGCACGTTATCGCTGCGATTCCAGTGTGTACTCGTGCGCGACCTCACCGGAGGGCAAGTTCGTCTTCGCCGGAGACGATCGCTCGTCCATCTACTGCTTCGACGAGCACGGCGAGCGCCTCTGGAAGCTCGGCACCGGCTGCGGTTCCGCCTTCTCCATGCAGTACCACGACGAACGTGTCTACATTGTCACCACCAGCGGTGCCCTGGCCTGCATCGACGCGAGCCCGACCGCGATCAAGGCGGCCCAGTCCGGACAGGTGCCGACCGCGAACACCGTCAAGGCGCCGCCGACGCTCGCCCCGGTCGCGCCCAGCGTCGAGCTGGAAGTCACCTCGGACTCCAGCGGGGGCGTCGTCGTCGAATGCGTCCAGGAAGGACTGAAACTGCGGGTGCGCGCCGTGAGCACGGGGTACGAGTCCAGCTGGAACGTCCAGTTCCCCAAGGAAGTGCGTGAACCTGGAGCCCGTTACCTCGTCGACGGTCTGCGCTCGAGCGGTCGTGGCGGTTTCTACCGTTCCTATGGGGAGATTCGCCGACTGCGGTAGGCCATGAGCGAGAACGCGTTGTGGGCGCGGCGCGTTCTCACACCCCTTGGCTTCCGGCGTCGCCGACCGAAACCAGCGAGCTCGGTGGTCGTTATGGCTCGTAGCAGACCAGGAAGTCATCGTACTGATGTTCTCCAGGGCGGCCGTCGAGCTCCTTGAGGGCGTCGCGCAGGGAGCGCAGTTGCGTGACCGTCATCTGCAATGGCGGCTCGTCGGGCTGATATGTCGTTCCACGGGGGTACTCGTCTCCCGGCGTCGTCGTCATCTCGATGTGGCAGCCCAGGATGTGCCGCACGGGATGACTGTCGCAGAACGCGATCAACCGCTCGATGGTCTCGCGATACGCGTCCCAGTCGCGGATGTACAGCATCCCCGGGAGGAAGTTGTCGCCCGTCAGCAGCAGTTCCGAGGATCGGTCGTAGAAGACCGTGGCCGACGCGTGGTGCCCCGGACCTGGGATGACGTCGATGACCCGGCCGCCCAGGTCGAGCTCCCGGTTCGTCGTCGGCCAGTCGTCGAAACCGTAGAACTCCACGACCTCCTCCAGGCTGGTGCCGACCACTGTGGTGTTCGATCGCGAGGCGAACTGTCCGTCGGCCGCGCGATGGTCGCCGTGGCCGTGAGTGTGGGCGACGACCAATTCATACGACTCGCGGGGATGCCGTGCCAACCACTCCTCGATGAGCCGATCCACGACGTTCCGCAATGGAAAGTACTCGGGTTCCGGGGTGGCGCCGGTGTCGATGAGCATCGCGCGGGCGTTCCCGAACAGCAGGAACATGAACGGAGCCTCGAAGTGGACCGACATGTTCTGCCGCAGGATGATCGTGTGCGGATCGTACGCGTGGACCTGGATCTCGGGGGCGGGGTCGTGTTTGGCGGAGGACCAGCCCGCGTGCCAATGAACGTCCAGGCCATGCGGAACAACGGCGTGATCCATGAAGTTGATCATCGGCAGATCGTATAGCGAGCGCCGCATTCGTCAATCGATTTACGTTGATGGCAAGTTTCGCCGGTCGCCAAAGCGTGTTTCGTCACCTCAGGTCGTGCGAGGCGCGCGTCAGCGCGTCACTCGGCGAGGCGGAGTTACTGCATGCCGGTTTTCCACGCCTCTGGCGTGCCGAGCACGGCGGAGGAACGTCTCGCTGCGGAGCCCGGGCCACCACTGTGGGCGCCGAGATGGGTGTCCGTCCGAATCAGGCGGTCAGCCGTTCTCGGATCGCCAGTCCGGGGCCAAGACCGCCCACTCCTGCTTGTTGTATCGCCGACCCTCGTACGGCCAGCATTCCCGGGACTCGCCTTCGAGGGTCATGCCCAGGCGTTTCGCGACCGCCGCGCTGCGCTCGTTGTCGGCACGGCACTTCCATTCGGCGCGGTGCATGCCCCGCACTCGAAACGACCATTCCAACAGCGTCTCGCAGCCGGCGGTGATCAGACCGCGGCCTTCTGCGGAGGGCTCCAGCCAACAACCGACCTCGAAGTTTCCCCAGTCGGCGTTGAACGACACGAACAGCACGCCGCCGACCAGGCGACCGCCAAGCCAGATGCCGAACAGGCCGCCCTCGTCGGCGGCTCGCCGATCCGCATAGCGGCGCAGCAGGTTCCGGGCGGCGTCCACGTCCTTGGTGACGAAGGCCGCTCCCACCCAGGGGCGAATGTGATCCCGAGCGCGGTCCATGTGCTCCGCGAACTCCTCCGCGTGCCACACGTCCAGCGGGCGAAGCTCGGCGTCTTCTCGCAACGAAACAGCGAACACGGATTCTCCTGTTGACGGTGGTCGAAGCCGGGTGATCGTGGCCCGGTCGGGAACCTCGCCAGCATAACCGCACTCGCGTGGGACCCGCCAGAACCGGGAACGCCGCAGCCGGCGCTGATCCACAAGCGACCCTCGATTAGCGGTGGGTGTTCACCGGCCACGGGCCGCTTCAGCAGCTGTTGCGCATGTTCACATGTCGGCCCACATCGATATGAGGGCTCGGGTTCGCTAGTCTCCTGGGATGTCTGGAGAGTCTGAGGCCATCGCTCGCGTGCGCGAGATCTACACGCCCGAACGGTTCGCCACCATCGAGTATTCGCCCGATCTGGACGGGTTCGCCGATCCGGGTGAGGTCGTCTGGTCGTGGGTGCCCTTTGAGGAGGACCCGTCCCAGGGCAAGGACCGCCCGCTTCTCGTCGTCGGCAGGTACGGCAAGCGGCTCCTTGGGATGATGCTGTCCAGCAAGGGCGAGGACGACCACCCCGACTGGCTGCCGCTCGGCGCGGGCGCCTGGGATCGCAACGAACGTCCGTCCTATGTGCGCCTCGACCGGGTGTTCGCGTTCGACGAGGACGACATTCGTCGCGAGGGTTCCGTGCTCGACGCGGAACGCTTCGTCCACGTCGCGGCCGCGCTGATCCGTCTGCACGGCTGGGAGCCGGTCCGCCCGCGCTGATCGGGCGCCGATCGTTCGTCGAGTTCGCCCCGGGTGACGGTCCGCCGGGGTGAACTCGTCGGTCCTCGATTCGGACGTGGGGGCGAACCGTCAGCGCTCGGCCCGCTGTTCGAGCCTGTCGAGCAGACGCACCGCGCCCTCGTACTTCGCGCGCAACCGCGCTCGTAGCGGGCCCGGCAGCGCGGCGAGTCGGTTCGGGTCGGAGTTGTGGGCGATGTCGGCCCGTTTGATGAGGGCCGCTCCGGGCACTCGCGCGAGCCGGGTCAGGTAGTCCTCATGGGACTCGTCTCGGCGCTTCGTCATGGCGTCGACGAGTACGAGTACGGGGGCGGGCACGCCGTCGGCGCCCAGCGTGGACAGGGACGCCTCGGTGTCCTCGACGACGTCGTGCAGCAGCGCGGCCATCTGCTGGTGGACCGAGCCGCCGTCGGCGGCGACGCGTGCCGCGACGGCGCGCGGATGCCCGATGTAGGGGCGACCGGCCTTGTCGACCTGCCGGCGGTGTAGGCGGGCGGCGAGCCGTTCCACCTCGGTCAGCGACGGCTCGGGCGGGGATGCGGGCATGTCCTTCTCCTAGTCTCGACGCGATTCTACGGTGATCCGCCACTTCACGCCTAATATGTAGGCAGCCTAGTACTTGACAGGCCCATGCAAGTACCTGTTGGCTGTGCGGGTGAGTGTTCAGGACCACCGCGCCCTCGTCGCCGATCTCCGGCAGCTGTTGCGGGTACGGCTCATCGACCCGCTGGACATCGTCGCCGGAGAGGCGGTTCCCGACGCGTTCGCCACGATCGCGTCGGCGGCCGACGTCCAAGCGGAGGTCTGGGCCGTCCAACTGCTCGACGGCGGGTCCGTGATCGCGCGCCATGCCGCCGCGCGGATCGTCGCCGTCCTCTACCCCGGGGACGACGTCTTCGATCCGGCGGCGTCGTGGTGGGAGACGCCGCTGGGTCGGGCTATCGCGACGCGGGTCGGCCACCCTGGTGCCGAGGTCGTCTCGACGGCCACCGCCGCCGCGATGCTCGGCATCTCCCGGCAGGGGGTCGCCGATCTGCTTCGCCGTGGCAAGCTCAGCGCTCACCCCGACGGCGGGGTCGTCTCGGCCTCCGTCGCCCATCGACTGTCCACATTTGATCAACAAAGGAGCCCCCGTGCCCGAACCGACCGAGTTCACCGTTGACGCCAATGGAATCCCCGTCGTCGTCCGCGACTACGGTGGCGACGGCCCCGCCCTGATGCTCTTGCACGGAGGCGGCGGCCACATGGATCACTGGCTGCCTGTGGTGCCGTACCTGGCCGAGGAGTACCGGATCGTGACGCCGGAACTGCGCGGTCATGGCCGATCCGGCGACGGTCCGATAGCACTCGACGGCTTCCTCGCCGACCTCGAGGTGGTCCGTGATCACCTGGGACTCAACGATTTCGCGGTCGTCGGCCACTCGCTCGGCGGCATGCTGGCCGCGCAGTGGGCGTCGACGGGAAGCGGAATCGCCGCCGTTGTCAGTGTGGACGGACACCGTCCGGTTCAGACGGACGCGGCCCACTACCACGGACTCCCGGACGAGGTCGTGGCCGAGCTCCTGGCGGCTTTGAGCGCCGTCTTCGACGCCCAGGCGAGTTCGCTGGCGGACCCGGTTCCCGCCGAGATCGTCGCGATGGTCGGCGATCGCGGCTTCGTTCAACGCGACGGCGAGTGGTACTCCCGATTCAGCCTGGCGGACGCCACCGCCTTGCGTCATCAGCCCTGGTTCGTCGACTCGGTTCCCGCTTTCGGCCGGGTCAAGGTCCCGACGCGGGTGCTGATGGCGCGACAGAACCCGCCCGGCATGCCCGAGGAGTTCGTGCCCCTGATGGACGCGTTCCGAGCCGGTCTTCGGGACGACCTCGTGGCCGCGCGTCAGACGAACCCGCTTCTGTCCGCGATGGAGGTCGACGCCGGACACGACATGGTCATGGCGGAGCCCGCCGCGATCGCGGCGGGTGTCTCGGCCTTCCTGCGAGAGAACGGCATCGGCGGCGACCGCTGACGTCGTCACCGTGGAACCCGGCGACCGCGCCGTCGATTCGGCGGAGGTCGTCGGGCCTTGGTCATCGGTCACGCGTCCGGTTCGGACGCCGAGCCGGTGTTCACGTACCGCTCGAGTGCCCGCCACTTCTCGGCCTCGAACTCCTCTGCGGTGAGCTCGTTGTCGCGGCGGCGATCGACGACGCGATCCAGGGCCCACATCAGTGACACCCCGGGGTCCCTGCTGTACGCGTCCTCCCACAGGCTCTCATCGCCCGGCGCGGGAAGTTCTCTCTTGAGGGATTCCCACAGCCCGGAGCGCTGGTCTTCCGGCACATAGGGCACTCCGATGTGGAGTTTATCGGGATCCGACGGGTCATTCGGGTCGTAGATCGCCAGCAGCGGGCGGTGGCGAAGCTCGTGGTCCAGAGGCGAGCGGAGGTCGTGACGGACGCCGGTGTGATCTTGGAACGCGATCATCGCGGCCTGCCCGCCGTCGTCCGTCCAGTTGTGCGGGCGGGCGACGGCGATGAGCAGCCCGGGATGGGCGCGGTGGGGGAAGCCGTATCGGCGCCACAGGGTCATGACGCTGTCGACCAGGAGGGCCGCGCTGATCACCATCGTGGCCGCCATGGCGATGATCCAGACGACGACGTCCTCGACCGGGACCTGATAGGCGTCGATCGAGTGGTACCAGCCGAGTCCTGCGGCGGTAGCCGCGACGCCGATCCACAGGTAATGGGCACTGTGCCGGATCGCGTCCCACGTGATCCAGACGAAGGCGACCGCGACGACAGCCGCCGCCGGCCACAGTAGCGACTGCCAGTCGTCGGTGGAGCCGCCCCAACCGTCCTCGTTGGATGACCAGGTTATCGAGGACTCCTGATAGGCGGCGTGGTAGCACGACATCCACAGTAGGCACATCAGGCTCACGCCCACAGTGGTCCACAACGCGAGTCGCGGTCGGCGCAACGGTTCCATGGTGCCAGCCTTGGGGTCGATCAGCGAGAGAGTCCGCCTCATGCTAAGGCATATTTGACTATTCGGCTGTGTGATCGATACGGTGACCTGGCCGACGGTCGCACACGACTCCGATCCAGGGCGACCGGTCCCGGTGCATCGTCACCGCGCCGGGGCACGAGACCCGAGGCGGGTCGGTCGCTTCGTCGGGCGAGGAACGGCCGCACGGCGGGCTCGGGCCGACGGCCGACGCCGGAAGGATGGGATGTGCCATGAGTCGACGAACTGGGCGCCGTCGCGGCCCGACGTCCGGGTTCTTCGTGGCGGGACTGGTGTTGTTCGTCGTCGGTCTGATCTCGATTCGGTTGTTCGCTCCGAACCCGAACGACCTGGCGCCCGCCTTCCTCGCATTGGCGCTCTGGGTTCCGGCGGCGTGGACCGCGTTCTTCGGAGGACCGCGAAAACCCACGGTCGACGAGTGGGACCTCTATGGAGTCGACGCCATGGCTCGGATCGGTCCGCTTGAGGCCGATGGTTGCGACGAGTACGGCGCTCAGCTGTATCGAGCCTCGGCTCGCCTGTCGAACGGCGTCCGAGTTCGGGTCGAGACGGTCGGCTATTCACAGCACCAAGAGGAACAGTTGAAGGCCCTCGAGACCCTGCCCATTCGATACCTGCCGCAGACGAAGCGGGCGAGGATCCGATGGGACTTGGTGGAGATGCTCGTGGCGCGCGTCGATCCGATCGCGTCCGGGCGTCGGCGCTGAGGCCGGTCCAGCCGGAGGCGTTGCCGGCGGGATTCGATCCATCCATTGTGTTCGAGGTCTGATCTACTGAGTCGTTCGGATCGCTTTGCGATCGTTCCTGTGCGTTCTGGGGCGATTTCGTGCAGTTTTGGCAAACCCTGAGGGAAGGCGTGGGCGATCCGGCCAGGGTGCGTTCCGAAAAGGCGGGACAAGCGGGGTGAGCCCCCACGTCGGTCGCTATCGTGTGATTGACAACCTACTCAGCGTGACTAATCGGTCGCAATCCAACGCACGACCGTCAAGCGCACACGCGGATTGACGGTCGTTCCGTGCGGTCACCCATCCACAAAGGATATAGCGTGCGATACGCTCCGTTCGATCCATACCTGTTCCCCGTGCCGCCGGAAATCCACGCGTCGCCGGCCTACGTCGCGGCGCAACGTCCCGATCTGGCCCACGTCAGCGCGGACGGCCCGCCCGGTCCCACGGCACACCCGGGCGGCTCCACATGAGTCAAACGACCGACATCGGCGCACGCGCCGGACACCTCGTCTCGCTCCTGCCGGGTAAACGCGACTTCACCGAGATGCGCCGCGAGCCACGCACCAACCTGCTCGCCGGCCTCACCGTCGCGATCGTCGCGCTGCCACTCGCGCTCGGCTTCGGCGTCTCATCGGGACTCGGCGCCGCCGCGGGCATCACCACCGCGATCATCGCCGGTGCGCTCGCCGCCTTCTTCGGCGGCTCCAACCTGCAGGTCTCCGGCCCGACCGGAGCGATGACCGTCGTCCTCATCCCGATCGTGGCCGCCCACGGCGCGACCGGCGTCCTCACCGTCGGACTGCTCGCCGGAATCATCCTCGTGCTGCTCGCCGTCGCCAAGGCCGGTCAGTACATGAGGTTCGTTCCCGCGCCGGTCATCGAGGGATTCACCGTCGGTATCGCCGCGATCATCTTTCTCCAGCAGATACCCGCGGCCCTCGGCGTCACCGCCGACGGCGAACGCGTCATCGCCATCGCCTGGGACGCCGTCGCGTCGTTCTCCCGCGAGGTCAACTGGATCGAACCGATCATGGCCGCGGCCGTCGCGATACTCATGCTCGTCGGAGCCCGCTGGAAACCCACGATCCCGTTCTCGCTGCTGGCCGTGACGGCCGCGACGTTCGTCGCCGTCGTCTTCGACCACTCGATCCCACAGATCGGCGAACTGCCCGCGACACTGCCCGCGCCGAGTCTCGGGTTCATCGACCTGTCCGCCATTCCGGGCCTGCTCGGCGCCGCGCTCGCTGTCGCGGCACTCGCGGCCCTCGAAAGCCTGTTGTCGGCCACCGTCGCCGACGGCATGAGCGTCGGACAGCGCCACGATCCCGATCGCGAACTGTTCGGCCAGGGCATCGCCAACCTCGTCACGCCGCTATTCGGCGGCGTGCCCGCGACCGCCGCGATCGCTCGCACCGCCGTCAACGTCCGTTCCGGGGCCAGTTCCCGCCTCGCCGCGATGTCCCACGCGATCATCCTGGCGATCATCGTCCTCGTCGCCGCGCCACTTGTCGGGCACGTCCCGTTGGCGGCGCTGGCCGGGGTCCTCATCGCCACGTCGATCCGCATGGTCGAGGTCGGCTCGCTCCTGGCCCTGGCGCGATCGACCCGATCGGACGCCGTCGTCATGGTGCTCACCGCCGTCGCGACGATCGCGCTCGACCTCGTCATGGCCGTCCTCATCGGACTCGCCGTGTCCTGTGTGCTGGCGCTGCGCACCATCTCGCGCTCGGTCCGCATCGAAGAGCTGCGGCTCGACGGCAGCGACCACCACGCCGAGGAGACCGCGCTGCTGGCGGACCACGTCGTCGCCTACCGATTCGACGGCCCGCTGTTCTTCGCGGCGGCGCACCGGTTCCTGCTCGAGTTGACCGAGGTCGCGGACGTCCGGGTCGTCGTCCTCAGGATGTCGCGCGTCAGCACGGTCGACGCCTCGGGCGCGATCGTTCTACGCGACGCGATCGAACGACTCGAACATCGACGCATCACCGTCCTGTTGTCGGGCGTCCGTCCCGAACACGAACAACCGCTGACCGCGCTCGGCGTCCTCGGGCGACTGTCTGAAATGGATAGAGTGTTCGAGCACACCAGCGACGCCATCGCCGCGGCCCGAGTGCTCGCCCTGAATCGGCGCTGACGACAGTCCCCGGCCGCTTCCGGCGGCCGGGGCCCACTCCCGACAATCCCGCCGTCCACAACGCACCGATCGATTAGCGTAGGGCGGATCCACACGGGGGAGAGGACTGTCATGTCCAGACACAACGGCAAGGCGGGATCCGACCACATATCGGTCCTGTTCGTCGCCTCGGCCGCCGCCATCGGCGGCTTCCTGTTCGGCTACGACACCGCCGTCATCAACGGCGCCGTCGGCGCGATCGAGGCCGAGTTCGGGATCGGTTCCGTCGAGCTCGGCTTCGTCGTCTCGTCGGCGCTCATCGGTTGTGCCGTCGGCGCGTGGTTCGCGGGGCAACTCGCCAACAGACTCGGACGCGTCCGCGTCATGCTCTACGCGTCGATCCTGTTCTTCATCAGCGGCGTCGGCTCCGCGCTGTCCTTCTCCACGTGGGAACTGACGATCTGGCGCGTCGTCGGCGGCCTCGCGATCGGGGCCGCCTCCGTCATCGCCCCCGCGTACATCGCCGAGATCTCGCCCGCGAACCAACGCGGCAGGCTCGGCTCACTCCAGCAGCTCGCGATCGTCACGGGCATCTTCGTCGCGCTGCTCGTCGACTACGTGCTCGCGACCGTCGCGGGCGGGGCCGGTGAATCCGTGCCCTGGGGCGGGACGGCCTGGCGGTGGATGTTCGCGTCCGCGACGATCCCGGCGATCGCCTACGCCATCATGGCGCTGCAAATCCCCGAATCACCGCGCTACCTCGTCTCCAAACACGAGATCTCCCAAGCCCGCGACGTCCTGCGTCGACTCCTCGGCGGCAACGTCGACAAGCGCATCCGCGAGATCGAACGGTCGCTCGAGAGCGACAAACCCGTCCGCGTCTCCGACCTGAAGGGACCGCGCTTCGGACTCCAGCCGATCGTCTGGGTCGGAATCCTGCTGTCGGTGTTCCAACAGTTCGTCGGCATCAACGTCATCTTCTATTACTCGTCGGTGTTGTGGCAGGCAGTCGGCTTCACCGAATCCGACTCGCTCGTCATCACCGTCATCACCTCCGTGACGAACATCGTCACGACGCTCGTAGCGATCTCCCTCGTGGACAAGATCGGCCGCAAACCGCTCCTGCTCGGTGGCGCCGCCATCATGACGATCAGCCTCGGCACGATGGCCGTCATCTTCGCCACGGCCCCGATCGAACCCGACGCCACCGGGCAGCTCGAACCGGTCCTCGGCGACATGCAGGGAACGATCGCCCTGATCGCGGCCAACGTCTTCGTCTTCGGCTTCGGCTGTTCGTGGGGTCCGGTCGTCTGGGTCCTCCTAGGGGAGATGTTCGGCAACCGCATCCGCGCGTCGGCGCTCGCGCTCGCCGCCGCCGCCCAGTGGATCGCGAACTGGACGATCTCGACGACGTTCCCGTGGCTGGCCGACATCGGTCTCGGCCTGGCGTACGGCCTGTACGCGGGATTCGCGCTCCTGGCCTTCCTGTTCGTGTGGCGGGCGGTCAAGGAGACGAAGGGCAGGGAGCTCGAGGACATGGACAGGGTGCCGAGCACCCCATTACATGCGGCGGGCGCGCACCCACCCGGTGCGCGCCCGCCGACTCCCTCCAATATGGTCTCAAGAGGCCGTGTCGTCGCCTCTACTCGTGCGAGATCGCGTTCAGCACGTTGAGCCGGTTCGCCCGGTACGCCGGGATCATCGCGGCGAGGACCCCGATGACGACGGCGGCGACCAGGTAGAACGCCATTGTTCCCCAGGGCATCGCCAGGACGTCGACGAAGTCGTCCTTGAGCGCCTGCTGGACCGCGATGCCGAGGCCCGCGCCGATGCCCAGTCCGAGCAGGGAACCGAACAGCGAGATCACCACCGACTCGACCGTCACCATTCGAGTGACCTGGCCGCGTGTCATGCCGATGGCCCGCAGCAGACCGAGTTCCCTCGTCCGTTCGAGCACCGAGAGCGTCAGCGTGTTGACGACGCCGATGATCGCGATGAAGATCGCCAGGCCGAGCAGGATCTGTACGACGAGGAGGATCACGTCGAAGATCTGGGTGATCTGGTCGGTGAAGGCGCTCATGTCGGCGGCGGACACCTCGGGGTTGCTGTCGAGGAGACCGTTGATCTCCTCGATGACGTCGCCCTTGTCCGCGCCGTCGTTCAACTGGACGAAGGCCTGCGCGGGTGAGGACAGCGTGAACGCGTCCGCGTGATCGGCGGAGACGACCGGCAGTCCGTCCATGTCGGCGTCGAGGATCACCGCGACGGTCAACGTGACGGGCTCCTCGGCGGCCGAGAAGCTCACGTCGACGGAGTCGCCGACGTCCACGCCGAACTGTTCGGCCTGCGACGGGTACAGCGCGATGTCATCGGCGCCGAAGCCGGCGACATCGCCATCGGAAACCTTGTCGCCCAACAGGTCTACATACGCGGCCAGATCGTCAACGGCGTACACCGTCATGTCCTGACCGTCGAGTCGCGTGGTGTCGGCGTAGATGCCGACCACCTGGTTCACGTCGGGGAGGTCACGGGTCTCGGTGAGCACCTCCGGGCTGAACGTCGGCGGGTGCATTCCCGTCTGTGCCCCGGCGATGAGGATGTCCGCCGACACGTTCTCGTCGAAGAACTTCGCCATGCTCGCCTGGGCGGACGACAGCAGTACCCCGACGGTCGTCACGAGCGCGATGCCGATCATCAGCGCGGACGCGGTGATGGCCGTCCGGCGCGGGTTGCGCGCCGAGTTGCGGCGTCCGAGCTTGCCCGGCAGCGAGAACGACACGAGCCGACCGATCGCCGAGACGAGTGGTTTCGCCAGCACCGGGGTGAAGATCGCCGCGCCGATGAACAGCAGCCCGGTCGCCCCGAGTATTCCGAGGAGACGGTTGTCCCCGTCGCCGAGGCCCCCGGACAGACCCGCCCACAGCAGTCCGCCACCGGCGACGAGCATCAGCCCGCCGATGATCGCGAACCAGCGCACGGGACGGACGGTCGCGGCCGCGTCGCGCAGTGCCGCTATCGGTGGAATGCGGGACGCGTTGATCGCCGGAAGGATCGCCGCGATCATCGTGACGCCGATGCCCACTCCGACGGCCGCGAGCGCGGCTGACAGCGGGATCTCCAGGGTCGCGTCGAGTGACTCACCGGCGGTGCCCGCCAGGAGGGTCGTTCCGAGGTACCCGACGCCGATCCCGAGCGCGAATCCGATCACGGCCGAGAACAGGCCGATGACGAACGCCTCCAGCAGGACCGAGCCGGTGACCTGGCCGCGAGAGGCGCCCATCGCGCGGAAGAGCGCGAGTTCGCGGGTGCGCTGGGCGACGATGATCGAGAAGGTGTTCACGATCAGGAAGACGCTGACGATCAGCGCGACGGCGCCGAAGCCCAGCAGCAGGTAGTTGAAGAACGACAGGATCGACTGGAACGCGGTGCTCTGTTCCTCGGCGAGCTCGGCGCCCGTCTGGACGGTGTAGTCGCCGCCGAGCGCGTCGGCCAGGCGGTCGCGCAGTTCGTTGACTCCGACGCCGGGGTCGGCGTCGACCATGATGTTGGTGTAGGAGTCCGGGGTCGTCATCAGAACCGACCGTGCGGTGTCCAATGTAAACCAGATTGATTGTTCGCCCGCGATGCTGCCGCGTGCTCCGGAGTAGCCGGCGATTCCGACGACCTCGTACTCGACCGGTTCGGGAGCGAGCGTCAGGATCGGGATCGTGTCACCGATCTCGTAGCCGGTGGCGTCGGCGAGGGTCTCGTTGACGACGATCTCGCCATCCGCCTCGGGGCCGCGCCCGTCGCGCAGCTCCAACGCGCCGCCGGTGCCGGTCCAGTTCTGGCCGATCGTCGGCGCCCCCATCATCGGAGGGACCTTGCCGTTCTTGCCGACGACGCGGACGAGACCGGTGCCGTCTTGGACGAGGCCCGTCGTCTCCGAGACGCCGTCGACGGCGTCGATCTCGGCGACGACGCTCTCCGGGATCGGGGCGATCTCGCCGTACGGGCTCGCGCCGTCCGCCTCGGCCGTGACCTGGACGTCGACGTCGTCGAAGACCGTGGAGAACATCGACTCGACGCTTTTGCCGAGCGACGCGTTCAGCACGAGGGACCCGGAGATGAACGTGACGCCGAGAATGACGGCGATTCCCGACAGCAGCAGTCGGGCCTTGCGGGAGAGCAGGCTCTTGAAGGTCGCGCGCAACATCAGCGGTTCTCCTCCGACGCGTGCTGCACGATCTCCTCGAAGCGCTTCAGTTCGTCCAACACGCGGTCGGCCGTCGGGTCGAACATCTCGTCGACGACCTGGCCGTCGGCCAGGAACAGCACCCGGTCGGCGTAGGACGCCGCCATCGGGTCGTGGGTGACCATGACGATCGTCTGGCCGAACTTGTCGACCGATTCGCGCAGGAACGTCAGCACGTCGGTTCCCGAGCGGGAGTCGAGGTTCCCGGTCGGCTCGTCGGCGAAGATGACCTCGGGTCGTTGGACGAGCGCCCGGGCGCACGCGACGCGCTGCTGCTGCCCGCCGGACAGTTCGGCCGGGCGGTGGTGCAGGCGGTCGGCGAGTCCGACGGTGTCGATGACCTGCCGGAACCACTCCTGGTCGGGCTTGCGCTTGCCGATGGACAGAGGCAGCAGGATGTTCTCCTCGGCCGTCAGAGTCGGCAGCAGGTTGAACTGCTGGAAGATGAAGCCGACCTTGTCACGGCGCAGCTTCGTCAATCTTTTGTCGGACAACCCGGTCACCTGAGTTTCGCCGATGTGGACGGAACCCTTGTTGGTGAAGTCGAGGCCGGCGAGGCAGTGCATGAGCGTCGACTTCCCCGAACCCGACGGCCCCATGATCGCGGTGAACTTGCCGCGCTCGAAGTTCACGCTGACGCCGCGCAAAGCGATCACCTGCGCTTCTCCGGCGCCGTAGACCTTCCAGACGTCGACCGCGCGCGCCGCGGCGTCAGCGTCGGAGATCGTAGTCGAAATGGTCACAGTGGAACCCTCCCGGTCGTGACGGACGTGCCCTGATGGACTTGCGCGCTCAACGCTATGTGCTGGTCGAGACGAAACCGTCGTACACGCGCATGATTTCGGCGTCCGCTTCGGAGGAGGTCCCGGCCCGACGTGCGACCGGGTACGGACCGGTCCTCAAGGAGGGCTGGGGAGGTCGGGTCTCCTACTTGAGGAGGAGACCATGGGTCATCGCTTGGGCTTGACGAGCCCGGTCTCGTAGGCCAGGACGACGGCCTGGACCCGATCGCGCAGGCCCAACTTCGTCAGCACGTGGCCGACGTGGGTCTTGACGGTGGTCTCGCTGACGGTCAGCTCGCGGGCGATCTCGGCGTTGGACATGCCCGCGGCGACGAGGACGAGGACTTGACGTTCCCGCTCGGTGAGGACGTCCAGGCTCGGCGGCACGGCGCCGTCCGGGTCGGGCAGCCGGTCCACGAACTTCTCCAGGAGCCGCCGCAGGATGCGCGGGGCGACGATCGCCTCGCCTCCGGCGACGGAACGGATCGCCGCCACCAGGTCGTCGGCGGGGACGTCCTTGGCGAGGAAGCCGGCCGCCCCGGCGCGCAGCGCTCCCACGACGTACTCGTCGAGGTCGAAGGTCGTGAGGATCAGGACTCGCACCGGCAGCTTCGCGGCGACGATCTCCTTCGTGGCGGCCACGCCGTCCATCCGGGGCATTCGAATGTCCATGAGCACCACGTCGGGAAGGAGCTTTCGCGCGAGCTCGATGGCCTCCTTGCCGTCCCCCGCCTCGGCGACGATGTCGATGTCCTCTTCGGAACCGAGGACCATCCGAAACCCCGTCCGGAGAAGGGGCTGATCGTCGACGAGCAACACCCGGATGGGGCGGGGGGTGTCCTCGACGCTCACGTGATGTCTCCTTGTTGATTGCCGAGCAGCTGGGTGGACGCCTCGATCGGAATCACCGTGTGGACACGGAATCCACCGCCGGGGCGTGGTCCCGTTCGTAGGGTGCCACCGTACAGGGCGACACGCTCGCGCATGCCGACCAGTCCGTGACCGACCCGTCCCGTTCCGCCGCCGTCCACGCGCGGGCCGCCGCCGTTGTCGCCGACGTCGAGCTCGATCCGATCCGATTCGTATCTGATGTGGACAGTCGCTCGGGCTTGCCCGGCGTGCTTGAGGGTGTTCGTCAGTCCCTCTTGGATGATGCGGTACACCGTCAACGCGATGCCGGGATCCAGCGGGTACGGCATTCCGTCGACGATCAGGCTCACGGGCAGGCCCGTGTCGCGGATCTGGGCGACGAGCGAGTGGACCGCGTCGAGGCCAGGCTGCGGCGTCAGCTCGTCCTCCGGCTCCTCCTCGCTGGTGCGCAACACGTCCAGCAGGCGACGCATCTCCCGCAGCGTCGCCCGGCCGGTCTGCTCGATCGTCTGAAGGGTCTCGTCGGCCTTCGCCGGGTCCTTCGCGAGCACGCGCCGCGCGCCCGTCGCGAGTACGCCCATCACGGCGACGTGGTGCGCCACGACGTCGTGCAGCTCGCGGGCGATGCGGCGGCGCTCGTCGGCGACCGCCTGCGCGGCCATCGCCGCCTGGTTCTCCTCGGCGAGGTGCGCGCGATCCTGGAGCTCGACGAGTGTGCGTCGCCTGTTGTATACCGCTCGGCCGATGCCGAAGAGGATCGACGCGGAGATGTAGTTGAAGATCAGCGCCGACGTCGCGGACATGCCGAGCTGCTGCTCCGGAATCACCGTCACGATCAGCACCGTCAAGGTTCCCCAGATCACAGCTGATCCGGCGAGGGCCTGGCGGATCGACAGATAGGCCGCGACCGTATAGGCGAGCACGAAGATCGAGTAGTTCAGCGACACCCACGCGGCATTGTCCAATGTGCCTGCCACTTGGAGGGCGGCGGTGAGGACCACCGCGAACCAGAGGTGGACTCGGCGGATCACGATCGGAATCGCCCCGGCCGACACCCACAGCGCCGTCGTCAACGACGGTTCCGGCACGCCCTCGATGTCCCCCGAGACGACGATGGTCAACCAGCTGCCCAGGGCGAAGGCCACCGCCAACAGCGTGTCCCCGACGATCGGGTGCCCGCGGAACCACGCCCACACGCGATGCGCGGGACCGGCCGCCACGGGCGTCGTCGATTCCTCTGTCGTCACGCCCGGAACCGTATAACCCGGACGGGGCGAGAACCTCACCGGTGCGGCGGATCTTCGTCTCCTTCTCAAGTCCGAGAACGGCGCCCGAAGTCCTCGGCGAACACCTCGATCGCGGCGGGATCGATGCCGTCGCCCTCGACGGATCGCGGATGCGTCAACATGTGCTCGCACACGCGAGCCCAGGCGTGACCTGCGGACTTCGCCACCACCGCGGCCGAGGCTCCCGCCGCTGCGGCGATGACGACGTTCATCACGGGGACGAGCCGACCGCTCGCCATGAGCGCCTTCCCGGCCGTCAGTTTGGCGATCTGTTTCGCGGACATCTTCACGACCGCGGCCGAGGTCGCGCCCGCCGCTCCACCGGTCACGAGCACAGCCGCCGCGAGTTTCGCGAGCTGTCGCTTCTGGATCGGAACACCGTACGCGGCGCTGATCTGCGCGAACATTCGCGTCACGGCCGCGGTGACGAGCGCCAGATCCGCGAACGGAATCGGCGTGGCCCCGGCCGCGGCCGAGGTGAGGGCGAATCGGTTGACGATGGCGCGGGCGGCGCGTCTTTTACGCTCCAAGTCGAGCCGTTGCGCCGCCGTCAACGCGTCGTGCACCTCGGTTGGCACGGCCCGGAACGTCGCGTCCAAGAGCTCCGTCAGACCGTGCGCGGGATCGCCGAGCTCCTCGTCGGCGAGCGCGTTGACGGTGAACACCTCACCCGAGGGCGTCGTCGGCAGTCCGCGCGCGCGGATGCTGTCGACGAGTTCGGTCGTCGCGCGCGTCAACGTTCCGGCGGGCGTCTTCCGAACACGGGTGAGTATCAGCATCACCGGCACGCCGAACGACGCCAGGTGCGAGACGATCGCGGCGGACGAGTCGACGAAACGGTGCCCTTGGGCGTTCTCGACGAACCAGACCACGTGGATGCGCTCGGCGATCGGACGCTTCCGATTGTCGGCGAACATCTGGGTGATCTCGCGCAGCAGCGTGCGTTCCGCGCCGCCGATCTCGAAACCCGGGGTGTCGAAGATGCCGAGGGGTTCACCCTCCCGGCCGTGGTACTGGATGTGGTCCGTGACGGAGTCGCCCGTGCCCGTCGCCGCGAGTTCGACCCCGAACACCGCGTTGAGGAGGGTGCTCTTGCCGACGCCCGTGTTGCCGAACACGGCGATGTTGACCGTGCCGAGCTCGCGGCGGGCACGCGCCAGCTCCTCGTCGAAGTGCTGTTTGACGCCGTCGAAGTCCATCGACGGTGAATCCTTCGTCATGCCCGGCCTTTCGCTGGTCGAGGTAACCCTGCCACATGGGTAACGCCCGGCGGCCGGTTTCCCTTCCTGCTCTGGACGACGGACCGTGTCAGGCGTCGTTCGGGGCGATGGTGTCGAGCGCCGCGAGGATCGCCTCGCCCGCGCGGGACGCGTCGTCGACGGTCGTCCGCCAATTGCTGAACGCGGCACGCGCCGCCGGTACGCCGTGAAGCTCCGTCGGGGTCACGAACGTCGTTCCACCCTCGTTGACCGCGTCGATCCACGCGGTCAACCTGGCCGAGGTCGGGTCGTCGGCGAGGGTGAAGCAGACGATGTTGAGACGTGGGGGCGCGAGCGTCCGCACGCGCCGGTCCGCGACCAGCCGGGCGTGCAGTTCCCGGGCGCCCGCCAGGCCTCGCTCGACGACGACCCGGTGCCCGTCGGCGCCGTAGGCGGTGAGCGTGAACCACGCGGCGAGGGCGCGGAGCCGACGCGAGGTCTCGGGCGTAAGGTGCGCGAAGTCCGGTTCCCCTCCGGCGTCGCGCAGATACGCGGCGTCGTTGCGGAAGACCCGCCGCTGCAGGTCGGGACGACGGGTGAACTGGATGGCCGAGTCGTATGGGACGTTGAGCCACTTGTGGAGGTCGACGCAGACCGAGTCGGCGGCGTCGAGGCCGGTGACCAGTTTCGCGGTGTCGGGAGCCAGGGCCGCGAACGCGCCGAAGGCCCCGTCGACGTGCAGCCAGAAGTCGTGGTCGCGTTTCAGGGCCGCGATCGCCGCCAGGTCGTCGCTGTCGCCGGTGTTGACGGTTCCGGCGTTGGCGACGACGATCGGCGGGGTGGTGCCCCCGGCCGTCTCGCGCAGCGCGATGGCGAGCGCGTCGACGTCGACGGCCTCCCGCCGAGGCAGTGTCGCGACATGCCGCAGCGCCGATCGGCCCATGCCCAATATTGACAGTGCCTTATGGATGCTGGAATGTGGACTTCCGGAGAGGACTCGGACGGGCCCGAGCGCGTGCGCCCCGTCGTCCGACAGCGTCACTCCGACTCGATCGGCCAGCCACTCCCGCCCGATCGCGAGTCCGACCAGGTTCGACATCGTCGCTCCCGACACGAAGGCGCCCGAGTGGTCGTCGCCGAGGTCGAGCAGCTGTCGCAACCACGCGACGGCCTCGCGCTCCACGGCCGCGGCGGCCGTCCCAGCTCCGCCCGGTCCCGCGTTCTGGTCGAAGACGCCCGTCAACCAGTCACCGACGAGCGCGGCCGGGGTGGTGCCGCCGGTGACGAAACCGAGATACCGGGGCCCGGCGCTGCCGGTCATCGCCGAGGCGTAGCGGGCGTCGAAGCGAGCGAGCCCCTCGATCGCGCCGATCCCGCTGCGCGGCAAGGGTTCCGGCGCCGCGCTCGCGATGGTCGGCAGTGTCGGCCGTTCAGGCAGACCGGTCAGCACCCGGGTGGCGTAGTCCGTGACTCGCTCGGAGATCTTGCTCCACTGTGCTGCATCGAGGTCGGCGAGGGTCTCGGGTGTGTCGTCCATGGTGCTCCGTTTCGTCGCCGCCGTCGAGGTGCGTGGTGGGCTCGTCTGTCACGCTACGCCGGGACGCCCGTACGACCGTCGTCGTGGCCCACGCTCCGCCCCGTTCAGTCGGTCGAACTGTCGGCGGTCTCGGGGTGGCGCCGTGCCCCGGTCAGTTGCGGGATCGGTGGGATCCGACCCAGGCGATCCGACACGCCCGCGCCCAGCGGGCCGATCACCGCGAGCACCAGCACGTAGCCGGCGATGAACGGGGCGAGTTTCGGGTTGAGTCCCGCCGTCGCGGCCATCGTCCCGAGGATCAGCGCGAACTCACCGCGCGCGAGGAGGGTCGTCGCGATCGCCATGCCCGGCTCGGGGCCCATGTGGTGCAGCCGTGCCGACAGCACTCCGGCCGCGATGTTCATCGCCATCGTGATGGCCACGGCGATCAGGACGGGAGCGGCGGCGGCGAGCAGATCGCCGGGGTCGATGGACAGCCCGAACACGAAGAAGAAGATCGCGCCGAACGCGTCGCGAAGCGGATGGACGAGCTCCCGGATACGGTCGCCGGAGCTCGTGCCGCCGAGGATCAGCCCGACCATGAACGCTCCGATCGCGTCGGCGACGCCGAGCTCCTCCGAGACCCCGGCGATCAGCACGGCCGCGCCGAGGAAGCTGATGACGAGGAGTTCGTCGTCGTCCACTTTGATCAACTTGCCGATGACCCGAGTGCCGAATCGCGCGATGAGCGCCAGGGCGAGGAGGAACCCGAACGCCTTCGCGACCTGAAGCGTCGCCTCCATGATGTCATCGGCGCCGCCGAGGATCGGTTGGATCGCCGCGAGGTACAGCGCGAGGAAGATGTCCTCCACCACGATCACGCCGAGGATCAGCCGCGTCTCCGGTCTGCCGATGCGACCCAGGTCGACGAGCAGTTTCGTCACGATGGCCGACGACGAGATGCCCACGACCCCGGCCAGCACCAACGCCTCGCGGGTTCCCCAGCCGAGCGCGAAGCCGAACGCCAGCCCCGCGCCGACGTTCAGCCCGAGATAGATGCCTCCGGCGGCGACCATGCGGCTGCCGCCCGCGCGCAGATCGTCCAGGTGGAATTCGAGGCCCAGATAGAACAACAGGAGGACCAAGCCGAGCGCCGACAGCATCTCGAAGTCGTGCGGGTCGGCGACGAGGACGATGCCCGGAGTGTGCGGCCCGAGCAGGATGCCCGCGAGGATGAACAGTGGGATCGTCGGTAGCCCGATTCGTCGACCGATGCGCGCGAGGAACGCCGCCGCCACGAAGGCTCCGCCCATGGCGAGCAAGGTGTCCGCGTGCCCCATGCCGTCCCCCCACGTGCGTTGTCCGAACGGAACCGTCGAGAGTGCACGACGTCGCTGGAGGGACCGGTGACACCGCCCCGGCGCGCGCAGAAGTCACCCGTGACCGCCCCCCGTCCACAGAGACTGAGGGATCGACCCGGTAAAAGGCGACCGCCACGCCGACGGGAGTGCGAGATCGTGCGATTCCGAGGAACGGGCTTCCTCACGCCCCGGGCACGGCCGTGGGCAGCGGGTACGGCGGCGGCGTGCCGCCGAATTCGGGGCAGCGGGTCTGGTGCGCGCACCAGTTGCACAGGGGGTTCTTGCGGGGCGGGAAGTCCCCGGCCGCGGCGGCGGTCGTGATGGCCCGCCACAGGGCGACGACCGTCCGCTCGACACCGCGCAGTTCGTCCTCGGTCGGCGCGTAGTCGATGACCTGGCGGTCCTTCAGATACAGCAGGCGAAGCATCGCCGGAACGACGCCGTTGAGGCGCCACAGCACGAGCGCGTAGAACTTCAGCTGGAACAGCGCCTGTGCCTGGAACGCCGGGCCCGGCGCCTTGCCCGTCTTATAGTCGACGACGCGAACCTGACCGGTCGGAGCGACGTCGACCCGGTCGATGAACCCGCGCAACGGTACGTCGTCGGCGACGGTCACCTCGACGAGGCGTTCGCGGTCGGCCGGGGCGAGCCGAGTCGGATCCTCCACATCGAAGTACGCCTCGACGAGTCGGCGAGCCTCCGACAGCCACGCCGTCTCCGCGGCCGGGTCGTCGAACAGGTCCGTCAGGCCATGCTCGTCGGTCTTCAACCGAGACCACTCCGGCTCCAGGAGCGCGACCGCGGCCGTCGTCGTCCGGTCGTAGGCCTCCAGGTCGTAGAGCCGCTCCAGCACCGAGTGGACCAGGGTGCCCTTCACCTGCGCGGGTGTCGTGGGCTCGGGGATCCGGTCGATCGCCCGCAGCCGGTACAGCAGTGGGCACGTCTTGAAATCGGACGCTCGCGAGGGCGACAACGCGGACGGCGGGGTCGCCGTCGGCGCGGCGTCGGGCGCGGAGGCGGACGTGGCGGTGGTCGGCGTCGGCATGGCGACACCATATTCCACGGCTCCGACAAGCCGCGCCACGCGCGAGACCGGGAGCGCTGCGGGGTCGCCGACGGACCTCGCACGTACCATCGCAGTGATGGACGACAATGCGTCAACGGTGACACGATCCGGGTTCCGCATCGGACGGGTGCGCGGTATCCCCGTCATGATCAGTCCCAGCTGGTTGATCCTCGCCGTCCTCATCACCGTCGTCTATTCCGACGTCGTCCGCGCGCTCCTGCCGGGATACTCCGACGCCATCGTCTACCTCGTCAGCTTCGGCTTCGTCGTGACGCTGTGCGGATCGGTGTTCCTGCACGAACTGGGCCACGCCCTCGTTAGTCTCCATTATGGAATCCCGGTGCGTCGGATCACATTGGAGATGCTCGGCGGCCACACGGAGATGAGCACCGAGGCGGATCGCCCCAAGGTCGAGGCGCTCATCGCGCTCGCCGGTCCCGCCGTCTCCGCCGTGCTCGGCGTGATCGGCATCGGGGCGCTGGCCCTCACCGAGCCCGGCACGCTTCCCGGCCAGTTCGCCTTCCAGATCGCGGTCTGCAACGTCCTCGTGGCGATCTACAACGCCCTGCCAGGGTTGCCGCTGGACGGTGGCCGCGCGCTGCGGGCGGGGGTCTGGGCCGTCACCGGAGACCGCCACGCCGCGTCGCGTATTGCGGGGTGGACCGGTCGAGTCGTCGCCGCCGCGACGGGCCTGCTCGGCGTCACCTTGTTCTACCTGGGTTGGCTGAGCCTGATCGGCGTCATATTCACCGTGCTGATCGCCGGGGTGCTGTGGGTCGGGGCGACCCGATCGATCCAGCTCGGACAGCTCGGTTCCCGGTTCCATCTGCTCGACACGGCCTCGCTCATGCGTCCCGTCGTCGAGGTTCCCGGCGACACCCCGCTGGCCGAGGCGCTGCGTCGCATGAAGGAGGACGACGCCGGGGGAGTGGTCGTCGTCGACGCTTCGGGTAATCCGGTGTCGCTGCTCCACTCGGAGGCGGCCGAGGCCGTCCCGGCGGGACGACGGCCGTGGATTCCGGTGGCGGACGTCTCCCGGGCGATCGACGAACGCAATAGCTGGCCGCTGGGGCTGCGAGGCGAGGACGTCATCGCCGCGATGCGCGAACATCCGTCCACTGAGTACGCTGTATTGTCTGGTCCGTCCGTGCGCGGCGTCGTACGCATGGCAGACGTCGCCGACGCGCTCGATCCCCGGCTTCCCGCCCCCGCACCTCGTCGTGCGCGCCCGGCGGACGGGGCCCCCACCGACGACCAGAAGGACACCGACTGATCATGGCAGCCCGCAGCGGTCCATTCGAGATAGGCGACCGGGTTCAGCTGACCGACCCGAAGGGCCGGATGCACACGATCGTCCTCGAACCCGGGAAGACGTTCCACACTCACCGCGGCGGCATTCCCCACGACTCGCTCATCGGACTTCCCGAGGGCAGCGTCGTGACGTCGACGTCGAACACGCAGTACCTCGCCCTGCGACCGCTGCTGTCCGACTTCGTGCTGTCGATGCCGCGGGGCGCGCAGGTCATCTACCCGAAGGACTCGGCGCAGATCGTCGCGATGGGCGACGTCTTCCCCGGCGCCACGATCGTCGAAGCGGGCGCCGGTTCGGGCGCGCTGACGTGTTCCCTGCTGCGCGCAGTGGGGGAGAGCGGCCATGTGCACTCGTTCGAATTGCGCCCCGACTTCGCCGAGGTCGCCCGAGCCAACGTCGAGGCGTTCTTCGGTGGACCCGTCAAGAACTGGACGCTGACGACCGGCGATTTCGCCGACTGCGAACTGACCGGGGTCGACCGGATCATCCTCGACATGCTCGCTCCGCACGACATGTTGGACACTGTGGAGAAAGCGCTGCTGCCGGGGGGCGTCTTCGTCGGGTACGTCGCGACCACGACGCAGATGTCGGACCTCGTCGAGGCCTTGCGCGAGCGCGGCGGATACACCGAACCCCGTGCCTTCGAGACGCTCGTGCGCGACTGGCACCTCGAGGGGCTCGCCGTCCGCCCGGACCATCGGATGATCGCGCACACCGCCTTCCTCGTGACGGCGCGAAAGCTCGCGCCGGGCACGGTCGCGCCGACCCGTCAGCGGAAGCCGAGCAAGGGCGCCCAGGCGTACGCCGAACGGAAGAAGGCACAGCGCGCCGGCGAGGCGGCGCAGGCGGCCGAGGCCACGGGCGAACCCACGGGTGAGGCCACCTCTTAATCCTCGGCCGTTCTCCTCGGACCGGCGCCGGTCGTCAGTCGTCGGCGCCGGGACCGGCGACCGGGGCGTCGTCACCGACACGCCGGACGTGGATGCACTCGCCCGGGCAGTCCTTGGCCGCGTCGATGACATCGAGCCGCAGGTTCGCCGGGACGTCGATCCGAGCACCCTCGGCGGTCCGCAGTTCGCCGTCCTCACCCTTGACATAGGCAAGTCCGTCGATGTCGAACTCGAATACCGTTGGCGCGTACTGAACGCACAGGCCGTCGCCGGTGCATAGGTCCTGATCGATGTGAACGGTGAGTTGATCGCTGTCGCTTGCCACGAATCCAGATTATGCCGCCCCGCCTCTGGCAAACCGTCGGTGTCTCCGCTTACGCTGTTGAGTCACAACCGGTTACGGTTGACGCAGGATCCTCTACCGGGAGGTGGTACGCATGCCACGTAACGACGACGACCAGACTCGCGCCGATAACGTCGAACGCGAAACGAAGGACCTCTCGACCCAGGTTGCCTACCTACAGGAGGAGCTTGCGCTCGCCCGGAGAAAACTGACCGAGACGCCTCGGCACGTGCGCTTGATGGAGGAGCGCCTCGCCGCGACCCAAGCCCAGATCGAGCGGATGTCCGATCAGAACGAGCGACTCGTCGCCACGCTGAAGGACGCCAGGGAACAGATTGTCACCTTGAAGGAGGAGATCGACCGCCTGGCGCAGCCTCCCAGCGGCTACGGCGTCCTCATTGACGTTCTCGACGACGGTAGCGTCGACGTCTTCACGGGTGGCCGAAAGATGCGCGTGTCATTGTCCCCGGCCATCGAGCCGGAAACCCTGCGCAAAGGCCAGGAGGTCCTCCTCAACGACGCGCTCAACGTCGTGGAGAGCCTCGGTTTCGAGCGCACCGGCGACGTCGTCACGCTCAAGGAGCTGCTGGAGACCGACGAGGGCTTCCCGGACCGGGCGCTCGTCACATCCCACGCCGACGAGGAGCGAGTCGTTCGCCTGGCGGACAGCCTGATCAATGCCCCGTTGCGAGCCGGTGACTCGCTGCTGGTCGAACCGCGCTCGGCTTACGCGTACGAGCGCATTCAGAAGAGCGAGGTCGAGGAACTCGTTCTCGAGGAAGTGCCCGATGTGGACTACGAGTCGATCGGTGGCCTCGACGGCCAGATCGAGCTGATCCGCGACGCCGTGGAGCTCCCGTTCCTGCACGCCGAGCTCTTCGCCGAGTACGAACTGCGTCCGCCGAAGGGCGTCCTGCTGTACGGCCCGCCCGGTTGCGGCAAGACCCTCATCGCCAAGGCGGTGGCGAACTCCCTTGCCAAGAAGGTCGCGGAGGCTCGCGGTGACGACGGGCCCGACCGAGGGAAGAGCTACTTCCTCAACATCAAGGGTCCCGAACTGCTGAACAAGTACGTCGGTGAGACGGAGCGGCACATCCGCCTCGTCTTCCAGCGTGCGAGAGAAAAGGCCAGCGAAGGTCAGCCCGTCATCGTCTTCTTCGACGAGATGGACTCGGTCTTCCGCACCCGTGGCTCCGGTGTGTCCTCCGATGTGGAGAACACGATCGTTCCTCAGCTGCTGTCCGAGATCGACGGTGTGGAGGGGCTGGAGAACGTCATCGTCATCGGCGCCTCCAACCGTGAGGACATGATCGACCCGGCGATCCTGCGGCCCGGTCGACTCGATGTCAAGATAAAGATCGAGCGCCCCGACGCCGAGTCGGCACGCGACATCTTCTCGAAGTACATCACCACGAAACTGCCCCTCAACGACGTCGACGTCAGCGAGCACGGCGGTTCCCGTGAGGCCTGCGTCGACGCCATGATCCAGGCGGCGGTGGAGCGCATGTACACCGAGACCGAGGAGAACCGCTTCCTTGAGGTGACCTACGCCGACGGCGACAAGGAAGTCCTGTACTTCAAGGACTTCAACTCCGGCGCGATGATTCAGAACATCGTCGACCGCGCCAAGAAGATGGCCATCAAGGAATTCCTGAACTCGAGCCGTCGCGGCATCCGGCTGCACCACCTGTTGGACGCCTGCGTCGACGAGTTCCGGGAGAACGAGGACCTTCCGAACACGACCAACCCCGACGACTGGGCGCGCATCTCCGGCAAGAAGGGCGAACGGATCGTCTACATCCGTACGCTCGTCTCCGGCAAGGGCGACGAGTCGGGCCGCGCCATCGACACGGTGTCCAACACCGGTCAGTACCTGTAGATCCCACTCGATCACGACCGAACGCCGAGCGATTCGCTCGGCGTTCGGTCTGTCCACATCCACTCGAAGGCGCGAGCCGTCGATGAGCGGCGACCAGTGCACCGGGTCGCGGTTGTGGGGGAGATGTCGTGTTCGGAAGCGACCGGCCGCTTCCTACCTCCGGCGGAAGGTCGCCCGCCAGCGCCGCACGGGTGGCTCCTCGCCGTCGTACAGCGACTCGATGGCACCGTCGTCGCACTCGTCGGGGGCGAGCGCGGCGACTTCGGCCCGCGTCAGGGGCCACGGCATCGCGCTGCTCGGTTCGTCCTCCTCGCGGGCACGGGCGATGACCACGAGGGTTCCGCCAGGTGCGACGAAGCCTCGAATCGCGTCGATCGCCTGCCTCCGTGCGGCTCCGGTCAGGGTCTGGACCGTGTAGATCTCGACGACCAGATCGAATTGCCACTGTGGAGCATTGAGCAGGTCTGCGGTGATGAAGGAGATGTCGCGTTCGGCGAATCGACGTTTCGCGGTCTCGACAGCCGTGGGTGACACGTCGAACGCCGTCACCGCCCAGCCGAGTTCGGCGAGATGGGCCGCGTCGTCGCCGAAGCCGCATCCGACGACGAGCGCGCGTCGTCCGGCGCCGTCGGCCACCTGGCCGACGAGCAACGGGTTCGGTTCGTCGTCGGTCCACGGCACCGTGGCCGCGCCCCGCGCCGAGTCGGCGTACAGCCGCTCGAACCAGCCGACGTCGTCGCCGTTCTCCAACGCCTCGGCGGCGTACTGGCGTGCGGTTGCGCGGGTCTCGTCTTCCACTCGCCTAACATAACAGTCGTACTGTTAAGCGCGGCCGCTCGGCGCCGTCGATCAGGCGGTGCCGTCGTGCTGGGCCCGCCACATCTTCCAGGCACTGGCCACCATGTCCTTGAGGTCTCGGCTGGCTCTCCAGTCGAGCAGGCGGGTGGCCTTGTCGACGTTGGCGGCGGCGCCGGCGGTGTCGCCGGGGCGTCGCCCGACGACCTCGTGCGGCACCGGCAGTCCCGTCACGGCGCGAACCGTCTCCAGCAACTCCATGACGGTGTAGCCGCGGCCGGTGCCGATGTTCAGCACGTCGCGAACGGTGTTGGACTCGACGTGCGCCACTGCGGCGACGTGCGCCTCGGCGAGGTCGAGGATGTGGATGTAGTCGCGCAGCCCACTGCCGTCACGCGTGTCGAAGTCGGCGCCGGTGAGCGTGAACGGCTCGCCGGCGTCGATCGCGCGGAACAGGACGGCGATGACGTTCGCGCCGCCGACCTCGGCGAGTTCCGGAGCCGCCGCTCCGACCGGGTTGAAGTACCGCAGCGCCAGGTAGGACAGATCCTGCGCGGGCGCGACGTCGGCGAGGATGTGCTCGGCCATGAGCTTCGTCTGGCCGTAGGCGCTGATCGGGGTGACCGGCACGTCCTCTCGGAGCGCGTCGCCGGACGCCGCGCCGTACACGGCGGCGGAGGACGACTGCACCAGATGGCGCACCCCCGCGTCCTCCATCGCCTCGAGCAGCGTGATGAAACCGCCCACGTTCTGCTCGTAGTACCACAGGGGACGTTCGACGGACTCGGGAACGGATTTGCGGGCTGCGAGGTTGATGACACCCGTGACCCCGTGTTCTCGCATCGCCGAGGTGAGCGTGTCCCGGTCGCCGAGGTTCCCGCTCACCAGCGGCACGCCGTCGGGAACGCGATTCTCGGTGCCGCTGGTCAGATCGTCGAAGACGACCGAGGAGTACCCGGACTCCGACAACCGCCGCACCACATGTGATCCGATGTAACCCGCTCCGCCCGTGACCAACCACGTCATGATTCCCGTGCCCTCCTCGATTCGGCGTCAGCAACCATACCTGGCCGGGGTTCGACGCCCGATCCGCGCGACGGCGCCCTCGAAACGCGGCACGATCGTCGGGTCCGGCGGCCCCACGCGTGGGCGTCACGGCGGATAGGCTCACAGGTATGACCGTTCGTCGCATCATGGGCACCGAAGTCGAGTACGGAATCTCCGTTCCGGGGCAGCCCGGGGCCAACCCGATGGTGACCTCATCGCAGATCGTCAACGCCTACGGGGCGCGTCCCGAGCTCACCAAGGGGGGCAGGGCGCGGTGGGACTACGAAGAGGAGTCCCCCTTGCGCGACGCACGGGGCTTCACGTACACGGGCGCGCTGTACGATCCGGCCGAGGCATTGGCCGATGAGGACACCGGGCTGGCCAACGTCATCCTGACCAACGGCGCTCGGCTCTATGTGGACCACGCGCACCCCGAGTACTCGGCGCCCGAGACGACGAACCCGCGCGACGCGGTGCTATGGGACAAGGCCGGTGAGGTCGTGATGGCCGAGGCGGCCCGCCGAGCCGCGACCGTTCCCGGCAGCCCTCCGATCAACCTGTACAAGAACAACACCGACAACAAGGGCGCCAGCTACGGCGCGCACGAGAACTACCTCATGGCACGGGCGACCCCGTTCGCCGACATCGTCAGCCACTTCACGCCGTTCCTCGTCACCCGGCCCGTCTTCGCGGGCGCCGGTCGCGTCGGCATCGGTCAGGACGGCAGCCGCGCGGGCTTCCAGATCTCCCAGCGCGCCGACTACTTCGAGGTCGAGGTCGGCCTGGAGACGACGCTCAAGCGCCCGATCATCAACACCCGCGACGAACCGCACGCCGACGCCGACCGCTACCGCCGTCTGCACGTCATCATCGGCGACGCGAACCTGTCCGAGATCTCGAGTTACCTGAAACTCGGAACGGCCGCGTTGATCCTGTCGATGATCGAGGCGGGGGAGCTGGACGGCGACCTCGCGATCGCCGAACCCGTCAACGAACTCAAGGCGATCAGCCACGATCCGACGCTGCGGCACCTCGTTCGCATGCGTGACGGTCGCAAGATGACGGCCGTGCAGATCCAACAGGAGTACCACCGCAAGGCCTCCGCCTATGTCGCCGACAGGTACGGCGACGACGCCGACGCGGAGACCGTCGAGGTCCTGAGCATGTGGGGCGAGACGCTCGACAAACTGGCCCGCGACCCGATGGAGTGCGCGACGGAACTGGACTGGGTCGCCAAACTGCGTCTGCTCAACGGATATCGCGAACGCGAGAACCTGGACTGGGACTCGTCCAAATTGGAGCTTGTGGACCTCCAGTACTCGGACGTGCGCCCGGGCAAGGGCCTGTACAACCGGCTCGTCGCGCGCGGCGCGATGAAGACGCTGTTCACGCCCGAGCAGGTCGCCGAGGCCATGATCAATCCGCCGACCGACACGCGCGCCTACTTCCGCGGCCGGTGCCTGGCGAAGTACCCGTCCGAGGTCGTCGCCGCCAGCTGGGACTCGCTGATCTTCGACGTCGGCCGCGAATCCCTCGTGCGCGTTCCGATGATGGAACCCGAGAAGGGCACGAAGGAGCACGTCGGAGCGCTGTTCGACCGGTGCCCGAGCGCGAAGGACCTGCTGGACATCCTCACGGGAGGCGAATGATCGGGCGCGATTCAGCCGTGAGCGGAATCGGGGACGGCGGTCGCCGTCGTCGCGCAGGTGACGGACGTGCCCGCACTGAGCGGGGGCACGGGAATGTCCGGCATTCACGGTAACGTTGGAGCATCACACAGTCGCCCACGGACATCGATGGGGACTCACACTGGAGGGTTGACGCATGGCAGACAAGGGCAACGGCGGGCAGTCGCAGTCGCAGCGCGCCAAACAAACCACCGATGAGGAAACCACCGAGGCCGTCGTCGATCCCGAGATCGCGGAGCGGCACGAGGAGATCGGCGAGGACGTCGACGATCTGCTCGACGAGATCGACAGCGTCCTTGAGGAGAATTCGAGCGACTTCGTCCGCTCCTATGTCCAAAAGGGCGGCCAGTAGCCCCGTATCGACTCGGGTCGATCGCGCTCGGCGGACGGCCCAGGGTGCGACTCACCACCACAGTGGTGGGTCGCCCCGTATAGCTGCATATTGTGGAGAGGTGATTATGTGAACGACAAGATGCGTTTCCCAGGTCGGTTGCCGGACGCGTTCACCGCGCCCGGTTCGTCGTCTTTCGTCGAGTTGCTGCATCAGGTGGCGCCGCACCTTCTTCCCGGCAGACAACCCTTGCCTCCGGGGGACCTGAGCAACATGGCTCCACATGGCACGACCATTGTGGCCTTGCGTTTCCGGGACGGCGTGGTCATGGCGGGCGACCGCCGCGCGACCCAGGGCAACATGATCGCCAGCCGCGACATTCGCAAGGTGTACCCCGCTGACGGCTACTCGCTCATCGGCATCGCCGGTACCGCCGGTATCGGTATCGAGATGATCCGCCTGTACCAGGCCGAGCTGGAGCACTTCGAGAAGTTGGAGGGCGCTGCGCTCAGCCTGCACGGCAAGGCGAACAAGCTCGCCAATATGATCCGCGGCAACCTCGGCATCGCGATGCAGGGCCTCGCGGTCGTGCCGTTGTTCGCCGGGTTCGACCTGGACGCCGACTCTCCCGACGAGGCTGGCCGGATCTTCAGCTACGACGTCGCCGGTGGTCTCTACGAGGAGCGCGACTACGACGCGATCGGGTCGGGTTCGCTGTTCGCCAAGGCGGCGTTGAAGAAGCGGTTCTCTCCCGACGGCGATGCCGAGGGCGCGATCCGGATGGCGGTCGAGGCGCTGTACGACGCGGCCGACGACGACAGCGCCACGGGCGGCCCGGATCTGACGCGCAAGCTGTTCCCCGTCGTCATGACGGCGACCTCCGAGGGCAGTGCGCGAGTCGGTGAGGCCGAGATCGAGCAGGTGGCCAGGGCCGTCGTGGAGGCCCGCATGGAGAACCCGGGCGGTTAGCACCTGGCGGTGTTGTCCGAGCAGACGTCGATACAGGAGACTTGATAACCGTGGCTATGCAGTTTTACACCTCGCCCGAGCAGATCATGCGGGATCGCTCGGAGTTCGCTCGAAAGAACATCTCGCGTGGCCGTAACACCGTCGTGTTGAGCTACGCCGGCGGCGTGTTGTTCGTCGCCGAGAACCTGTCCAACGCGCTGCACAAGATCAGCGAGCTGTACGACCGCGTCGGTTTCGCCGCCGTCGGTCGGTACAACGAGTTCGAGAATCTGCGTGCGGCCGGTGTGCGGATGGCCGACTTCCGTGGGTACGCCTACGACCGCCGTGACGTGACGGCCCGGCCGCTCGCCAAGGCGTACGCCCAGACGCTCGGCGCGATCTTCACCGAGCAGACGAAGCCGTTCGAGGTCGAGATCTGCGTCGCGGGCGTCGCGGCGCGTCCGGAGGACGACGAGCTGTACCGCCTCACCTATGACGGCTCGATCAACGATGAGCCGGGCTACCTCGTCATGGGTGGTCAGGCGGATCGGCTGGCGACCATCATGAAGGAAGACCACCGACTCGACATGGACCTGTCCGAGGCGTTCGCGTTGGCGTTGAAGACGCTGGGCAGCGCCGGCGGCGAGAACAACAAGGTTCGGAACATCGGCGCGGAACGCCTCGAGGTCGCCGTTCTGGAGCGGGACCGCGAGGGCCGCGCGTTCCGTCGGATCACTGGTGCGGCGTTGACGGCGCTCCTTCCCGAGGGCATGACGAGCTCCGACGACGACGCGCCGAGCGAGCCGCAGAGCGACGAATCGGCGACGGACTGATGTGACATCGGTGGGCCGACGGCGGGGCGACCCGCGGTCGNCCCACCAGCGCATGTGGACCGAACGGCTGTACGGTGTGGACTTCCGGGCGCCGGGATTCGCCTCGGTTCGGCTCACGGGCACGAAATTACGGCTGTTGCGAGGCTGCCGAATGTCACATACACCCGGTAGTGTCATCACATGGACCGGCGAATATTTGGGATTGAAACCGAATTCGGTGTGACATGTACCTTTCGGGGTCAGCGTCGGCTGTCCCCCGATGAAGTCGCGCGGTATCTGTTCAGGAGAGTGGTCAGTTGGGGCCGCTCCAGCAATGTCTTCCTTCGTAATGGTGCCCGGCTGTACCTCGATGTCGGTTCCCACCCCGAGTACGCCACGCCCGAATGCGACTCCATCGACGATCTCGTCCGGCATGATCGCGCCGGTGAACGGGTCCTGGAGGGGCTACTGATCGACGCCGAGCGGCGCCTGCACGATGAGGGCATCGCCGGTGAGATCTTCCTGTTCAAGAACAACACCGACTCGGCCGGCAACTCGTACGGTTGTCACGAGAACTTCCTCGTTTCGCGGCACGGTGAGTTCGGCCGCCTGGCGGACATTCTCATTCCGTTCCTGGTGACCAGGCAGTTGATCTGCGGCGCCGGGAAGGTCCTGCAAACCCCCCGTGGCGCGCTGTACTGCCTCTCCCAGCGCGCCGAGCACATCTGGGAGGGCGTGTCGAGCGCGACGACCCGGTCGCGCCCGATCATCAACACCCGCGACGAACCGCACGCCGACGCCGAGCGGTATCGGCGGCTGCACGTCATCGTGGGCGACTCGAACATGAACGAAGTGACGACGATGCTCAAGGTCGGCGCTGCCGACCTCGTCCTGCGCATGATCGAGACCGGCGTGGCGATGCGCGACATGACCTTGGAGAACCCGATCCGGGCGATCCGCGAGGTGTCACACGACATCACCGGTCAGCACAAGATCCGCCTCGCCAACGGCAAGGAGATGAGCGCCCTCGAAATCCAGCGCGAGTACCTCAGCAAGGCGATCGAGTTCGTCGAACGGCGCGGAGCCGACGGCGTGACGAAGCGGGTCATCGACCTGTGGGATCGCGTTCTGACGTCGGTCGAGTCGGGCGACCTCGACCAGGTGTCCCGCGAGATCGACTGGGTGTCGAAGTACCAGCTGATCGAGCGGTACCGCGCCAAGCGCGACCTGCCGCTGTCGTCGTCGCGAGTCGCCCAGCTCGACCTGGCGTATCACGACATTCGTCGAGGTCGTGGCCTGTACACGCTGCTGGAGCGGCGCGGTGAGGTCGATCGTGTCGTCCGCGACGTCGAGATCTTCGAGGCGAAGGAACGTCCGCCGCAGACGACGCGCGCTCGCCTTCGCGGCGAGTTCATCAAGAAGGCCCAGGAGAAGCGCCGCGACTTCACCGTCGACTGGGTCCACCTGAAGCTCAACGATCAGGCGCAGCGAACGGTCCTGTGCAAGGACCCGTTCCGGTCCCGCGACGAACGCGTCGACAAGCTCATCGCCTCCATGTGACGTCCAACGTGTCGGGTTCACCGACACGTCGAAGCGCCCGGCCCCATCGGCCGGNCGCTTCTCTCGTCGGTCGGGCATTTCATGTTGTTCGATGGGTCGTGGTCGTCCGGGCGCGCGTGTGAGACCCTTGCCCGGTGAGCCACGACGCATCCGACGACAAACCCACCACGGGCGACAAGGGGTCCGACCCGGACAAGCCGCGCCGTCGTTTCTCGACCAGGATCGGGAAGGGCCTCGAGCCGCGCTCCGACAAGGCCCCGTACCTGGAGCGTCGCCGAAAGAAGGTGCGTGAGGAGATCGAACGCAACCGGCGAGGCGAGTTCGTCGTCCCGACCTGGGTATTGGTCGTCGCGCTGATCGCGGTCATCGCCGGTTGGGCCGCGCTGATCCTCCTGCCTTGAGCCGAGCGGTCGGACGACGCGCCGCCCGACACTCGCCGATGGCGTCCGCGCACTGACGACCTTCGCTTGGTGTCTCGCGGTTCCCGGAGTCTTAAGCGCGGGAGCGCAGGGTCGTCAGCAGCGACGCCGCGTGCCGACCCGCGGCCGCGCAGGCGAGGAAGTACGGCAGGTCCTCGTCCAGGGTTCGGCCCATTGTAGACAGTTTGACGGGCAGGTCCCGCATCGCCTCGACGAGGCCGCCAACCCCGACGTCGACTATCCGATGCATCGCCGACAGCGGCCGCAACTGCTGCCGCACCGACACCGCCAGCGCCGGATCGAGCCCCTGCGGCACCGGGAGATCCGCGCTCGCGAGCGCGACCCGGCCGTACGCGGTGAGACTGTGGTGCGACACGCCGACATGCCGTTCACGGGCGTCGGCGTCGGAGATCCTCAGCGAGCCGATCGGCGTGCCCGCCAGCGCGGCGACGGCGTTCACGGCGTCACCGCACACCGTCCCGGAGAATCCCCAGGTCGTTCCCGTGCCGAGGTTTCCGGGGCCCTGCGCCACGATCGCGATGTCCGCCTCGCACACTCGACGGGCCGCGATCAGTCCGGTATGGATGTTGGTGGCCTCGTGGTCGCCACCGAACGCCTGCCCCACGGTGACGACCCCCGACAACGCGTCGGACAGTCCGTCGAGGGTCAGGGAGAACCAGGCCGGCAACGCGCCGCCGTCGGTCATCACGTACGCGACCCGCGCGTCCGGCTGGTCGGCGTGAATACCCGCGACTATCGCGGGAAGCGCCGAATGGAGGTCCGCGATGACGACGGGCATCCCGCCGATGTCCTCCGCGCGCATCGCCTCGCGGTGCGGCGAGTCGTCCTCGTCAACGGCCATCACCATCGCCTGCTGCGGCGTGTACCGGCCCTTGACGATGTGTCCGGGCCCGTCCACGTCCTCCGGCAGACGATCGGGAATCGCCACGATCAGCGCGTAACCGCCCGTGCCGAGGCCCTTCGCCAGAGCGTTGCAGTTCAACAGGACCCGGTCGCCCTCCCGCGGCTCCCCGACCATCTCGGTGTACGCCAGGGCGCGCGCCGTCTCCCGGTCGTCCCCCGAACGCTTGACTATGGACACTTCTACTTCCGCGCAGCCACGCCAACTCCGGCGCAGTTTGGTCACGGTTCCGTATCGCCACCTCAACACGGCGGTCACGGTAGCATCCGCCGCCGCGACAACGAAACGGCGAGCCGCGCCGCCGTGGGGGCGGGACCGGTTTGCCGCGCTCAAGCAGGCGGGTTACCGTCATTGACGTGTCGCGTCTTCGCACTGAACGCCTAGTCAACCTCGTCATCTGCCTGCTCTCGAGTCGCCGGTTCCTCACCGCCGACAAAATCGCCGCCACCGTGCCCGGCTATGAGCACGACCCCTCCGATGCCAAGGCACACGAGGCGTTCCAGCGCAAGTTCGAACGAGACAAGGCGGAACTGCGGCGACTCGGGGTTCCACTGGAGACCGGCACGGACTCCGTCTTCGACCCCGAACACGGCTACCGGATCGCGCGTCGCGACTACGAACTGCCCGAAATCGAGCTGACGCCCGACGAGGCGGCCGTCCTCGGGGCCGCGTCCCGTCTATGGCAACACTCCAAACTGGCCGGCCACGCGGGCGACGGACTGTGGAAGCTGCGCGCGGCGGGAGTCGACGTCCGAGGCGGCGACGAACCCGAGGTCGCCCCGGTCCTGACCGTCGACGAGGCCTTCGCACCCGTCATGACGGCGGTGGGGGAGCGGCGTGAGATCCGCTTCGAATACCTCGGCATCGCCGACGACGCCGGGACGAAACGTCGCGTCCAACCATGGGGCGTCGTCTGCTACCGGGGACGTTGGTACCTCGTCGGCCACGACCTCGACCGGAACGCGACCCGCTGCTTCCGCCTGTCCCGCGTCCTCGGCCACGTCAAGACCCACGGCAAGGCCAACGCGTTCACGCCACCCGCCGACGTCGACCTGATGGAACACGTCGCTAGCTTCCACCGCGCCACTCCAGAACTGCCCCCGCGCCGCGCGACCATCCTCGTCGCCCCGGGAAAGGCCGCGGGCATTCGCCGACGCGCAGAACAGATCGGACCCCGCCGCGATGGCGGCGACCCGATAGTCATCTCCTTCACCGACCCGCGCCGCTTCGCGTGGACGCTCGCCAAGTACGGATCGGACGTCACCGTCCTCGACCCACCAGAAGTCCGCAAGGAGCTGGCGAGCGTCCTCGCCGATATCGCCGCCATGTACCGCCCCACCGCCGAGACCGCAGCGACCCCCGTGGAGGCCGTCCGATGACCAGCGCGTCCCACCTGTCCCGGGTCCTCAACCTGGTTCCGTACCTCCTCACCCGGCCCGGCATCCAGATCGAGGAGGCGGCAGCCGACCTCGGCATCACCGTCGCCGAGCTCCGGGACGACCTCACTCTCCTGTGGATGTGCGGGCTGCCCGGTTACGGACCCGGCGACCTCATCGACATCGCCTTCGACGACGACACCGTCACCGTCACCTACGACGCGGGCATGACCCGTCCCGTCCGGCTGTCACCCGACGAGGCGCTCGCGCTCGTCGTGGCCCTGCGGATGCTCGCCGACACCCCGGGCCTCGCCGATCGAGACGCCGTCCGCCGCACCCTCGACAAGGTCGCCCTCGCGGCCGGCGACGCGGCCGCGGCGGCGTCGCGCGTCAGCGTCGCCGCGACCATCGACGAAGCCAACGTCGGCCGATTCCGGGGGATCGTCGCCGACGGGCACGCCGTCCGCCTCACCTACTACAGCGCCGGACGCGACCGCTCGTCCGAACGCGTCGTCGACCCGATCCGCGTCGTCATCGCCGACGACCACGCCTACCTGCACGCCTGGTGCCGCAGGGCTGAGGACGTCCGCCGATTCCGGCTCGACCGGATCGACGCGCATCGCGTCCTCGACGAACCCGCCGTCGTCCCGGTGCACGCCCGGGACGATCACGACGCGCCGGGCGCGGCGTTCGCCGCCGACGCGACCCTGCCGCAGATCGTCCTCCGCGTCAACCGACACGCGAGGTGGGTCAGCGAGTACTACCCGTGCGAGGACGTCGTAAAGCAACCCGACGGGCACTGGCTCATCACGCTGCGCGCCCGAGACCTGGACTGGGCCAAACGCTTCGTGTTGGGCCTCGGCACCGACGCCGAGGCGATCTCACCACCTCGACTGCGCGAAGCGGTCGCCACCGAGGCGACGGCCGCGCTCGCGAGCTACGACGACTGACACGACCCGCCGGGCGCATCGGGGCCGGCGCGGTGTCCTCTAATCTGGGGACATGATGTGGTGGATGATCATCAGTCTCGCGGCCGCCGTGGCGTTCGTGCTGCTGGCGGGGGTGCTGGTGTGGCGTCAGCTGCCGGCCCTGAGGACGGCGCTGATCGGTACGGAGGAACGTGTCGAGGCGGTCCGTCGGCTTCAGGCCCGGTTGGAGAAACTGCAACCGCGCATCGCCGAAGTTCAATCGAAACTGCCACGATCGGGCGACTGAACCATTCTTCGGACTTTTCGCCACGTTTCGGTAAAGATCCCCTTCGGATGAGCCGAGCGGTGTTGACGAATCCGCCGGACGCGGCCATGCTTGCCTTCGCGACGTGACCGGCACGTGCCACCCTCGTGTTCGTCGTTGGACCCGCATACGATGGGGCTTCTAGCCCCCGTCAACACAAGAGGAGCCATCATGTTCTCCGGCGCTGTTAAGCCTTGGCACATCGTCGTGCTCGTCATCGTTCTCGTGCTGCTGTTCGGAGCGAAGAAGCTGCCTGGTGCCGCCCGCGGCCTCGGTCAGTCGCTGCGAATCCTCAAGTCGGAGACGAAGTCGTTGCGCGAGGACAAGGACAAGGACGATGACGACCTGAAGCCCGCCGACGCGCGCGCCGACGCCAAGCACGCGCGCGAGCCGCTGCGTCAGACCACCATTGACGGCGAGGCGACTGTCTCCAGCGAGAAGACGCGCGAGCAGGCCTAACCCCTCGAGCGTTCGGACAGCTTATTCATGGCTATCTCATTGCGACGCCGCGGCAAGAAGACCAACTTCGCCAAGGCTGCCGACGGCTCCATGAGCCTGATGGACCACCTGCGCGAACTGCGAGGTCGGCTATTCAAGGCGTCTATTGGCATCGTCGTCGGCCTGATCGCCGGATATACCGTCGCCCAACCGGTACTCGCGTTCTTGAACGCCCCCTATTGCGACTTCATGCAATCCCAGGACGGGGCGCTCGCTGACCCGAACTGGAAGTGCGAGTTCAACCTCGGGTCACCGATGCAGGGTTTCATCCTGGACCTGCGAGTCGCTCTGGTCATCGGCGTCATCATCTCGGCTCCGGTCTGGCTGTACCAGATGTGGGCGTTCATCGCCCCTGGCCTGCACAAGAACGAGCGCCGGTACACCTACTACTTCGCGGCCGTCGCCGGCCCGCTGTTCATTGCGGGCGCCATCCTGGCGCACTTCGTGATCGGCAAGAGCCTCGAGTTCTTCATTCCAACCGCGTACGACGTCGTCGTCAACATGAGCGACTACTTCGACTTCGTCACGGGCGTCATGCTGTTGTTCGGCGCCGGTTTCGAGTTCCCGTTGGTCATCGTGTTGATGAACGTCATCGGCATCGCCAGCGCGAAGAAGCTGCTCAGCTGGTGGCGGGTCACGGTCTTCCTGATCTTCCTGTTCTGCGCGGTGGTGACGCCGTCGCCGGACCCGTTCGGAATGACGGCGTTGGCGTTGGCCATGTGCGTGCTGTACTTCGCCGCCGTCGGGTTCGCCTTCCTCAACGACAAGCGTCGATCCCGGAAGAACGCCGACTGGGACAACATCGACCCCGACCAGGCGTCGGACATCGACGAGGTCGCACCGGTGGCCGAGCCGGAAGCCGTCGCCGATCCGGATCCGCTCGCGGAACCGAGCGAGATCGACGAGCCCGGACGTGATCGTCGCCGATACGACGACGACGCGACCTGACGAACGAAGCCGTTAGCGTCGAGACATGACGAAGGCGGGTGGCCCTTATACGGGTCACCCGCCTTCGCTGTCGCGGCGTCATCGCCCCAATGACGCCGCGCGGTTAACGGATATTGCTTAGTCGGCCTCGGCGGCGACGTCGAGCTCCGCCTTGGCTTCGCCGTCGACGATGGCGATCTTCGTCGATGTGGGGGTCTTCGCGGTCACCTTGGCGACGCGGACGCTGAGCACGCCGTTGTCGAGGGACGCGGAGATCTGCTCGGCGGTCGTGCCTTCCGGAACGGTGAATCCACGACGGAAAGCGCCGTATCGCAGGCCACGCGCGAGGTACCGGTCGCCGTCGGCGAGTTCGCTCTCGGCGCGTTCACCGGTGACGGTGAGCTTGCGTCCGTCGAGAGTGACGTCGACGGCGTCGGCGGGCACGCCCGCGATCGCCAGTTTGATGACGACGTCGTCGCCATCGGTCACCACGTCGGCGGCGGGTTTGAAGTTCTTGTTGTCGTTTCCGAACGCCTCAGCGATGAGCTGGTCGAACTCGCTGTTGACTCGCGAGGACAGGTACCACGGCTGACGGTAACGAACGAGCATCTTGGATTGCCTCCTAGGCTTCCTACTTTTGGCGCTCTCCCTGCGAGATCGCCAACGCCCTGTATGACAAATCGAGTGGTCGAGTTATTTCAATGTGTGTCGACCGTCTCTTGGAGTGTCTACATCGTTACGTCATGGTGATGGCGCTCACCGACATTGGGGTCAACGCATGTCCACGTATCGCTATGCCGGACTGCCGTCGGTGTCACACCGCGGTTCCGGTCTCGTTCGACATATTCGAGAGAGTCGATCTTGTAGCGCGTTTCGCGGTCACATCGTCGACGTCGGATCGCCTGCGCGCGTTGGATGATGGCGCGTGGCGGTACTGATCACGGTGCGAGAGGAGGATTGACGCGAGGAGCCCTCGGAGTGGTCCACGCGTGGTCCGACCTGCGCGAGCGCCCGCCCGCTGCGTTCCCGACCGGTATGGCCATTCTGGACGGCGAGCGTTCGTGCCGCATCGACGACGGATAGGCGCTGAACCTTCGCGGTGGTGGACTTTGGCGGCGCTGGGCTCTCGCGGTGTGGTCGAGCACCGAGCCTCGGATACCGGGAGTCGTCACCGAGTTCGTTACCCCTGAGGCGCTTCCGGCGAGCCGCGGCCCTCGTGACGGTCGCGTCGGGTTCATGGGTCGTGGTTCACGGCCGATGGCCGAGTCGCGGCCACCCGGATGTGGGCCGGGTGGCCGCGACGGTGGGTCAGCCCTTGACGCAGACGACCTGCTTGAGCCGCGCGACGACTTCCACGAGGTCGCGCTGTGCCGCGATGACCTCGTCGATGTCCTTGTAGGCCGACGGGATCTCGTCGACGACGCCGGAGTCCTTGCGGCACTCGACGCCTTCGGTCTGCGCGGCGAGGTCGTCGGCCGTGAACAGCTTGCGTGCCTTGTTCCGGCTCATCCGCCGTCCGGCGCCGTGCGACGCCGATTCGTACGCCGCGCGGTTGCCGAGCCCGCGGACGATGAACGACGACGCGCCCATCGATCCGGGGATGATTCCCATCCGGCCCGCCCCGGCGTGGATGGCGCCCTTACGGGTGACGAGGACGTCCTGCCCGTCGTGCTCCTCCTCGGCCACGTAGTTGTGGTGGCAGGAGATCTCCTTGTCGAACTTGACCTTCGGGAACTGCTTGGCGACGACCTGCCGCAGCAGCGCCATCATGACGGCGCGGTTCCGACGCGCGTACTCCTGCGCCCAGAACAGGTCGTTGCGGTATGCCTCCATCGTCGGAGTTCCGGCGATGAACACCGCCAGGTCGGGATCGGGAAGGTCGGCGTTGTGGGGCAGGTTCTTCGCCCGCTCGATGTGGTATTCGGCGAGCTTGTTCCCGATGTTGCGCGAACCCGAGTGCAGCATGAGCCACACGTCGCCGTCGTTGTCGAGGCAGACTTCGATGAAGTGGTTGCCACCGCCGAGCGAACCGAGTTGCTGCATCGCGCGGCCCTTCAGCTGCTGTGCGATCGGCTTGGCGAGATCGTCGAATTCCGACCAGAAGTCGTACCAGCCACGGAAACCCGTCGACAGCTGGTCGAATTCGAGGGACCGCTTGTGCGCTCCGCGTCCGACCGGGATCGCGTTCTCGATCGCGCGCCGCAGCCGCGAGAGGTCGTCCGGCAGGTTCTCGGCGGTCAGTGACGTCCGCTGCGCGGTCATGCCGCAGCCGATGTCGACACCGACGGCGGCGGGGGAGACGGCTCCACGCATCGCGATGACGGATCCGACCGTCGCGCCCTTGCCGTAGTGGACGTCGGGCATGACCGCGACGCCCTCGACCCAGGGGAGCGCCGCGATGTTGTGCAACTGGCCCAAGGCTTCCGGTTCGACTTTCGACGGGTCTCCCCACAGTCGAATGGGTGCTCCCGTGCTGGCGAGATCGTGGTGGGACATCGCGTACTCCTCTCCTCGGACGGCATCGTGCGGTGTCTGGAAGAGTGTGCGTCAGCGGTGCCGGTCGCCGCGAGTGAATTTACCGTTGACTATCTCGTCGTGACCACGATGGAGTGTTCGCCCACGGTCGGATCCGTCGTCACGGAAAGGATTCTCGTGTCGGGGTCAAAGGAGACGGTGCACGCGCCACAGTCGACCGTTCCGCCGTTGCCGAAGACGTCCGGCAGGTAGATCTCGGTCGGCGCGGTCACTCCGTCGACGCTGGTGAACGCGACGGACAGTCGCAACGCGTCCGCGTCGTACTCGATCAGGGTCGGGGTTCCGGCGATGGCGCGGGGATAGGCGCGATCGAGTGTGCTCACCAACGGTTGACGTTCGCCGTTGCCGCCGTAGGGCCCCCAGGGTCCGGGGTCGCTCGACCAGTACGCCCAACCCATTCCGGCCGTATCGGCGATGTCCGCGATCTTGTCCACGAAGTCCAGGCCGCCGGGCTGGGTCGCGTCGAGCCCGAACTCCCCGAGGAAAACGGGCGCGTTCCACCGTTGCGCGACGCGCAGCACGTTGTCGCGCCACCAGCCGACGGTCGTGTCGACGGGGGCCTTGCCATCTCCGTCGTAGTGGCCTCCGAGGTCCATCGGCAGCGGGTACAGGTGCGGAGCGAAGACGATCCGGTCCTCACCGGGGCGGGGGTCGTCGAAGACCGGCAGCGACGACGGCAGGCCCCAGTTGACGCCGACGGCCTGCGGTTCGAGGAAGATCCACCCGTTCTCGTCGACCCGTCGGATGCGGTCGATGCAGGTCTCGTACAGGGCCGCGAGCGGTCCGTTTTCGAACGCCGTCGCCTGGACGCTGCCACCCCACGGCTCGTTCATGAGGTCGTAGCCCAGAACCGTGTCGTCGTCGGCGAAGTACTCCGCGACGTGGCCCCACGCGTCGGCATAGCGCCGCATCAGGTCCGTCGCGGCGTCACCGGTTCCCCAGAAGTTGTCGAAGGCGCGGATGACGCCGGGCTCGAGGTAGTAGAACTCCCACTGGTCCTGCTTGCCGACCGGCAGGCCCTCCATCTCCGTCGCCCAGTCCGGAGCGCCGTTGCCGACGTTCCCCTCCGGAGTGATCGCTCCACCGTAGAGGTCCTGATGCATGTCGAGGATGACGTGATAACCCCGGTCCCCATACCATTCGACTCGCTCCGCGACCTTCGCCAGATACGTGTCGTCGTACGCGCCGGGCTCGGGTTCGACGGTCCTCCACTGGAGAAGGAACCGGACGACGTTCGTTCCCATGTCGCGGTACTCGCGCTCCACCTCGGATTCGTCGAGGATCGGCAGACCGTCCGGTGTGCTCTTCGCGCTCGACGCGGTGTTCAGCCCGCGCAACAGGAGTGCGCGTCCCTCGTCGTCGGTGATGAATCGGGGCGCCATCGTTGGGGGAGCGTCCCGCAGCGCCGAGGCGGCGCCGCCGAACAGCAGAATTCCCACGACGGCGAGGACGGTGGCAAGTCGGGCACGTCGCATCGGGCACCTCGTCTCGGCGGCGTTGTGAGTCAACACACGCTAGCATGGCTAACATGAAGATTGTTCGCGATAGCCGTGTGGGTTCGGCGGCGACGACCGCGCTCATCCTTGTCCTCCTCGCCGGCAACGGCTGGTTCCTCACCACCGTCATGGCACGCCTCGGCTACCTGACATTGCCCGCTGCCCTTGGTCTTCCCGCGGGCCTCCCCGGCCTACGGTTCTGGCCCCTCGGCGAAGTCGGCGTCCTCCTCACCATCGGCGAATCCGTCGCCGCGCTCGTCTTCGTCGCGGTCATCGCCGCCTGGATCGGCGGGACCGTCACGCGACACGTCGACGCCAGACCACTTCGGCTGTTCGGCTCCGCGGTGGCCGCCGCGATCGTGGCCGGCGTCACCGCGGGCGCGATCCGCCTGGTCGTCACGTCATTCATCCAGTCGACCGGTCCCGGTGTCTACCTCGGATACGTCGCGGCCGTCACCGTCATCACGGCGATCTGGGGCCTCCTCGCCGGAATCCTCATCGGAGCCGTCACCGCGTCCGTCGGCTCCCGTCGCCCCATCGAGGTGATCGACGAAGCCTGAACCGGCGCACCACGCCGCGTGCTGCGCGCACGCGCGCTCCCACAACACCTTCACGTCGGAACCCGATATGGACGGTGCGCCGAGTCCGAACACTCCATGAAGGACATTGGCGAGCTCCGCCGCGTCCTCGATCAACCGCGTCGACTCCCAACCCGACGCACCCACCACCGTCAACGTCCGCGCCCGCAACCGCGCGTGCCGACCACCATCACTCGACTGAACCGACATCAAACCCACGAACGGGGACTCCGGCGACGTCGACAACTCCTCGCAACGCGCCACGAAATCCACGACCCGGCGAGGAACCGGCCGCACGTCGAACGACCGCACCGTCCCCGCCGGATCCGGTCGACACCGCCACACCCGGCCGCCCACGTCCTCCAAGTGGTGAGCGCGACCGGCCTGCAGAACCACGCCCTCCCGCAACGGAAGCGGCTCCACGAAAGCGTTCCCCAGACCGACGTCCACCAGATACGGCACGCCGTCCACCCGGGCCACGAGCGCCATGTGATTCCCCCACGCCGAATCGCCCACCTCCGCCCGATTCACGGCGGCCTCCACGACGGTGACATCGAAACCCAAGCCCCGCAACAACAACGCGAACGAACCGTTCAACTCGAAACAGAACCCACCACGCCGCGAAGCCACCACCTTCGCCCACAACGCCGCCGAGTCCAGGCTCACCCCGCGCCCCAACTGCATGTCGACCGTCTCATACGGAACCGACCGGACATGCGCGCCGTGCAACCGCGCCAACCACCCCACCGACGGCACCACGTCCGACACCGAGCACATACCGTCACGGTAAATTCGCTCTAGATAGGCGTTGAGCTGACAACCGTCCAACATCACCGCACTGTATCGACGAACGTCACCACACCGCCCGGCCGCGATCGACGGGCAGCGACAGGAGCAGGACCGATGACCAACCGCGCAACGACCGACACCACCAGCGGCGTCATGATCGACGCGCCCGACACCCTCGACCGGGACGACGCCGTCTGGGTTCGCCGCGACGACACCGGCTACACCGCCTGGGTCCACATAGCTCAACTGGCGCCGCTCGTGCCCGCCGACGGCGACATCGACCTACGAGCGCGCCAACGCGTCCACACCCAATACCGCGCCACCCGCACCATCCCGATGCTGCCCGCCCGCATCGAACACCACGCGTCCCTCCGCCCAGGCGATCCCCAAGCCAGCATGCGCGTCACCATGCGATACACCCACGACGGAACCCTCACCGGCCACGAACTCGCCGACGCCACGCTCACCGACGCGCACTCCGTCACCTACGCCGACACACCCGCGATCCTCGACGACCCGAACCACCCCCTCAACCCCGTCCTCCGCGACGCCCACGCCCTCACCACGACACTCCTCGAACGTCGCAAACAATCCGGAGCGCTCGCCCTCTACGACCTGTTCAAGGGATACGCCACAAACGAGGAAGGCCAACTCGTCAAACTCGCCGGCCACCAACGCAACGTCGGCTACGTCATCGTCTCCGAACTCATGATCGCCGCCAACGCGGCCATCGCCACCTGGTGCGCCGAACACGACCTGCCCATCCTCTTCCGCAACCACCGCATCGCCGCCGTCGCCGGCGACCGGCAGGACATCCTCGACGAACTCACCACCGCCCACACCGTCAGCGAAGCGACCCACTACGAGACGCTCCGCACCCGCATGAGCATCGTCAACCGAGCCGCCACCTACGACCCCGCGATATTCGGCCACTTCGGACTCAACCTGCCCGCATACGCCCACTGCACCAGCCCACTGCGCCGCTACTCCGACCTCATCAACCAACGCATCCTCATGAGCGCCCTCTCCGACAAACCGACCCCGCACGCGCTCCCCGCCCTCGGCGACATCGCCACCCACATCAACGACACCATCCGAGCCGAACGCGTCGCCCGCTCCGAACACTTCAAACAAGCCGCTCGACACGACGTCCAACGCCGCCTCGGAGCCGACGACCTCACCGCGTTCACCAGCGCCGAACTCCACCGCGCGATCCGCATCGCCACCGAACAGGACCAACCCGCGCCACCACCACTGGCCGCCGAGATCCGACGCCGCCTCGACGACAACACCCTTCCCCTGCGCGACTGGTACGAAATCCTCCTCAACGCCCCGCACACCTGGACGAACCTCCGCGAACACGTCAACACCGCACTATCCAGCCAACCCCACTCAGCCCCGACCCTCCTCAACATGCACGCACAAGCCGTCCTCGGCGGCCCCGTCACCGGCGACCACCTCCGCTGGACCATCACCCACGCCGGAACCCCACAACACCCCCGCTTCGAAGCCCGCCTCACCCTCCAACTCGACGACACCGTGGAATCCCCACCCCGCACCCACCGGACAAAGAAGGACGCCAAAGCTCACGCCGCGCTCGCGCTCCTCGCCCGACTGGCCGGAGTGCCCGACACGTCACACGACCTGCCCCCCGGCGCCGTTGCCGCAGCTCAACACGGCACTCTCGAACCGATCCCCGCCGATCGCAACGACGTGATGGCGGTCAACGAGTACGCCCAGATCGGTGCCGTCTCGGGCCTTGAGTGGACCTTCTCCAGCGAAGGACCACCCCACGAACCCGTATTCACCTGCCGGGCGACCGTCGACGCCCGGTCGGGGACGCACACCGGCATCGGCACCGGAGCGAGCAAGCAACTCGCCAAGGCCGCAGCCGCACAACAGCTGCGACACCTCATCGAAAGCGAACTCACCCGTGACAGCGTCTCCACCCCATGACCCCGAACACGCGATCCGCGCCCTGAGCCAACACGCGACGGCCGCCGCACCGCTGCTACTCGGCAGCCGGATAACCGCCGGCGACGTCACGATCCGCGTCACCGAGGTCGAGGCGTACGGAGGCGTCGGCACCGACCCCGGCTCGCACTGCCACCGCGGCAAGACCAACCGCAACGCCAGCATGTTCGGCCCACCAGGGCACGCCTACGTCTACTTCACCTACGGCATGCACCACTGCCTCAACGTCGTCTGCCAACCCGAAGGCACCGCGGGCGGTTGCCTGATCCGCGCGGGCGAAGTCGTCGACGGCCACGAGCTCGCGACGCAACGTCGTCCCGGCGCCGCCGCCCGCGACCTCGCGCGCGGTCCCGCCCGCCTCACCGTCGCCCTCGGCATCGACCGACGCCTCGACGGAACCCACCTCCTGGGCGACGGCCAGATCGAACTCTCCCTGCGCGACACCGACATCGGCCACATCAGCAGCGGACCCCGCACCGGCGTCGGCGGCGACGGCGCCCTCACGCCATGGCGGTTCTGGCTCACCGACGACCCGACCGTCAGCCCGTACCGCCCCCATCAACCCAAAAACCGGTCGCGAACCCCACGAGCACATGCGTAAGAATTGACCTCGTGAACATTCTCGACGACCTCCAGTGGCGTGGCCTCATCCAGGATTCCACCGACATCGACGCTCTGCGCGCCCACATCGACGAGGGTCACCGCACCTTCTACGTGGGTTTCGACCCGACCGGGCAGAGCCTGCACGTCGGCCACCTCACACAGGCCCTCACCGCCCGCCGCCTCCAGCGGGCGGGATTGCGTCCACTCCTGCTCGTCGGCGGAGCCACGGGTCTCATCGGCGACCCCCGCGAGACCAGCGAACGTCAACTCAACCCGCGCGAAACCGTCGAGGGTTGGGTCGCCGACATCCAGGAACAGGTCCGCCCGTACGTCGACCTCACCGGCGACAACGCCGCGACCCTCGTCAACAACGCCGACTGGACCGGCGAACTGACGGCGCTCGACTTCCTCCGCGACATCGGCAAGCACTTCTCGGTCAACCGCATGCTCGCCCGCGAGGTCGTCAAGGCGCGACTGGAGAGCGGTATCAGCTTCACGGAGTTCTCGTACCAGATCATCCAGTCGAACGACTACTACGAACTCCACAAGCGACACAACTGCACGATCCAATTCGGAGGATCGGACCAGTGGGGCAACATCGCCTCCGGCGTGGACTACGTCCGACGCCGGGGAGCCGGCCCGGTTCACGCCTTCGTCACCCCACTCGTGACGAAGGCCGACGGAACCAAGTTCGGAAAATCCGAAGGCGAGGCCGTCTGGCTCGACTCGAGCCTCACCAGCCCATACGCCTTCTACCAGTTCTGGTTCAACACCGCCGACGAGGACATCGCCAAATACCTGCGCTACTTCAGCTTCCGCGACCACGACGAGATCCTCGAACTGGAGAAGGCCACCGTCGACCGCCCGGCAGCCCGCGCGGCGCAACGCGCGCTCGCTGAGGAGTTGACGGCGCTCGTGCACGGCGCGAACGAGTGCGCACAGGTGATCGCCGCCAGTCAGGCGCTGTTCGGTCGCGGCGAGTTGGGCACCTTGTCGGAGGCGACCTTGGAGGCGGCCCTGCGTGAGGCCGGCGCCGTCGAGGTCGATAGGAACGACGTTTCCGGGATCGCGGCGCTCTTTAAGGAGTCCGGTCTCGTGAAGTCGGTGTCGGAGGCGCGTCGCACGGTCACCGAGGGTGGCGCGTACGTCAACAACGTCCGCGTCGAGGACGCCGACGGTCCGTTGACCGACGAGCAGTTGCTGTTCGGTCGGATTGCGGTGCTGCGTCGGGGCCGAAAGAACATCAGCGGCGTGATCATGCGTTGAGCTGCGGAAACGGGGCGGTCGCCGGATAGGGGACCCCCCTCGTTTTCGGGGGTTTTGGGGCCGTGTAATGTTCTAACTGCCTGCGGGGCACCGGACAAGACCGAAAGCCGCGACAAGCGGCCGGATGTACGGCTTGCAGGCAGACTCCCGCCAAACTTGGACAGGGTAGCATCGCGCTCTCACTTCGGAAATTTTCCGGGGAGGGTCTTGCGAAGCGAAACTCGGTCTGGTAGGTTGGTGGGGTTGTGCTTCATCGGATGGCCTTTGTTTGTGGGGGTTGTTTGGTGTGGGTGTGTTGTTTGAGAACTTAACAGGGTGTTTTTGTGATGGTCAGTGTGTGGGCCT